>NZ_JBHUAL010000014.1:0-74262 GCF_042789775.1 Kitasatospora sp. NPDC056800
CCGGTGGCCGCGGACGGCCCCGCCCGGATGGGACGGGCCCTTCCGCGTTCGCGGGTTCGCTGGTGTCAGCGCGAGCGGCGCGACAGCCGCTCGACGTCCAGCAGGACCACCGCGCGGGCCTCCAGCTTCAGCCAGCCGCGGCCGGCGAAGTCGGCGAGCGCCTTGTTGACCGTCTCGCGGGAGGCGCCGACCAGCTGGGCCAGCTCCTCCTGGGTGAGGTCGTGGGCGACGTGGATGCCCTCCTCGGACTGCACGCCGAACCGGCGGGAGAGGTCCAGCAGGGCCTTGGCGACGCGGCCGGGCACGTCGGAGAAGACCAGGTCGGACATCACGTCGTTGGTGCGGCGCAGGCGGCGGGCGATGGCCCGCAGCAGCGCGATGGAGACCTCGGGGCGGGCGTGCAGCCAGGGCTGGAGGTCGCCGTGGCCGAGGCCCAGCAGCTTGACCTCGGTCAGCGCGCTGGCGGTCGCGGTGCGCGGGCCCGGGTCGAACAGCGACAGCTCGCCGATCATCTCGCTGGGGCCGAGCACGGCGAGCATGTTCTCGCGGCCGTCCGGGGAGGCGCGGTGCAGCTTGACCTTGCCCTCCGCCACGACGTACAGCCGGTCGCCGGGGTCGCCCTCGTGGAACAGCGACTCCCCACGGGCGAGGGTGACCTCGGTCATGGAAGCGCGCAGCTCGCCGGCCTGTTCGTCGTCGAGTGCCGCGAAGAGTGCGGCGCGCCGCAGAACGTCGTCCACGTGCTTCCTCCTTCTCGGCCGTACGGCGGGTGGGCCGTCCGGCGCAAGTTCCGTTCAGTGTTCTGCATCACCAAGCATGGCGCATGTCGCTCCGATCATATGAGGAGGGGGTGTGTCGGGGTGTGCGGTGCGGGGCCATTCGTACCGGCGGACCACGGGTCGGGCCCGGGAACGGGAGGCCTCCGGCGGCTGTCGGTCGAACTCTTGTCCGTCTGACTCGAACAGGGAATCGCCCTCACCGTGCGGGTGTCCGGTGCGCGGCACCGCGGACATATGCTTCACGGATAAATTACCTGTTAATCTTTTTGCATGGTCACCACCGCCCAGTTCCGCCAGGCACTTCGGGTCGGTCCGGCCGGGGACGGCTGGCACAAGCCCGCGCTCAGCGCCGTGGTCACCCTCGGCGCGCTCAACCTCACCCTGCTCGGCCTCGGCCGGCTCGACCTCGCCCTCTACACCTCGGCCGGCGGCCTGGGCGCGCTGTACGGGCACGGCCTGCCGTACCGGGCCCGGGCCCGGATGATGGTCGGCGTGTTGCTCGGGACCGTGCTCAGCACCGGTGCCGCCCTCACCGCCGCCGCGCTGACCCGCGACGCCGCCGTCCTGGTCGCGGTCGCGGCGGTGCTCGCCGCCCTGCACAAGCTGCTCTGCGACGCCGCCCGGGTCGGCCCGCCCGGCAGTCTGATCATCACCTTCACCTCCTCCAGCTGCGCCTTCGTCCCGCAGCGGCTCGGCGAGGTCCCGCCGCACCTGGCGCTCACCGCGCTCGGCGCCGCACTGGCCTGGCTGGTCTGCATGGCCCCGGCCCTGGTGCGCCCGTACGGGCCCGAGCGGATCGCCACCGCCCGCGCCCTGGAGGCCGCGGCCCGGCTGCTGCGGAGCGATCCCGGCCGGCCGGACGCCGCCGCCCGTACCGCCCTGGTCGGCGCGGTCGAGGCGGCCCGGCAGAGCCTCGCGCTCTCCGCCCCGGCCCGGCGGCGCGCCCTCGGCGACGCGCCCGAGCGGCTGCTGGTCCGCGCGGAGGCCGCGCTCGTTGGACCGGCCCGGCCCGAGGACGCCGGGTGGTACCTCGACCGGGCCCGCGAGCTCCGGCGCGGCCGCCCGCTGCCGTCGCCCGACCTCACCGAGGCGGAGGCGGCGGAGACGGAGGCCGCGGCCGCCCGCCGGCCCGGCCCCCGGCCACCGCTGCGGCGGGCGCTGCGACCGGGTTCGGCGCTGCTGCCGATCGCGCTGCGGGTCGCGGTCGGCTGCGCCGCCGCCGGGTGGCTCTCGCTGGCGCTCGGCGTCGGCCGGCCGTACTGGGCGGTGGTCACCGCCGCCTCGGTGTTCCAGGCCAACAGCACACTGTCCTGGCAGCGCGCGCTGCAGCGGGTGCTGGGCAACCTGCTCGGCCTGCTGCTGTTCACCGCCGCGCTGCCCGTCGCCCACTCGGGCCCGGTGGCGCTGATCGGGCTCGGGCTGCTCTGCCAGTTCGGGGCCGAGGCGACGATCGCCCGCAGCTACTGGCTGGCGACGGTCTTCGTGACCCCGATGGCGCTGCTGATGACGGAGTTCGCGGGCCCGCAGCCGGCCGGGACGCTGGTCGCCGACCGCTGGCTGGACACCTGCGTCGGCGCGCTCACCGGCCTCGCGGCCTGCCTGCTGGTCACCAACCGCCGCACCGCCACCCGGCTGACCCACGCCCTGGCCGGAGCCGAGGCCGCCGGCCACCGGGCCATGGCCGCCGTCTCCACCGTCTCCGCCGCGAGCGCCCCGGAAGCGCGCGCTGCCCGCACCGGCCTCGCCGCCGCGCTGCTGGAACTGCGCGAGGCCACCGACACCGCCGCCGGCGAGTGGCGCCGCCCCGCCCTCCCGCACCAGCGCGCCGCCGCCACCGAGCAGCGGTCCCACCACCTGCTGGCCGCCCTGCTGCAACGCCGGGGCCGCGGGGACCAGCCGGACACGGCCTAGGATCGACAGGGTCGAAGCCGACCGGCAGGCCGCAGAACGGGAGCAGCACGCGTGGAGGACGTCGTCGCAGGTGTGCTGCGCCAGTGGGAGCGGGCCTACCCGGGGCTGGACACCGGTCCGATCGCCGTCCTCGGCCGGATCAACCGCTGCGCCGCCCTGCTCCAGCAGACCCCCGACCCGCTCACCCGGGCCGGCCTCACCCGCGCCGAGTTCGACATCCTCGGCGCCCTGCTCCGCCTCGACCGCGAGCTGACCCCCACCCAGCTCGCCCGGGAGAGCTTCGCCTCCGGCGCGGCCGTCACCAAGCGGCTGCGGCTGCTGGAGGAGCGAGGCCTGGTCAGCCGCCGCACCGACGACCGGGACCGCCGGGTCGCCCACCTCGCGCTCACCGAGCAGGGCCGCACCCTGGTGGACGGGCTGATCCAGGAGCTGGTCGCCCACGACCGCGCCCTGCTGGCCGGCCTCACCCCCGCCGAGCAGGACCGGCTCGCCGAGGCCCTCAGCGGCCTGCTGAACAGCCTGGAGGGGACGATCGGCCGCACCCCGGGCTGAGCCGACGGGCCCCGGCTGCCGGCTCGACGGACTCCGACGAGGCGTCAACGGCGCTGCTCCGGTGGGAACGTATGCTCGCGGTGCGGTGTACGGGGGCGCGTCGGGTACGAAGCGGGCTCCGTACGTCGCGTGCGGCGTGTCGAGTCGTCTACCGGGAGCTCCCCTTGGGCCACAGCGCGGACCGAACCGGCGGCGATCGTCTCCGGCCGAAGCGCCCGGGCGGCTCGGCCGACCCCCTCACGCGGCTCACCCGGGGCATCGTGGTCATGACCGCCGTCGGCTTCTGTGCCGCCTCGGCGGTGGCCACGGTCCGCAACCACGACGGTCTGGCCTACCAACTGCCCGCCGTCGCCCTCCTGTTGGTCCTGCCCGGCTTCCAGATCGGGCACGCCGGCCCGTGGCGCCTGGCGCGGCACTGGTGGCCGTGGAGCCTGGTCGCCCACGGGGTGCTCACCTACCTGCCCTTCCTGCTCCTCGACGGGACGTGGGTCGGCATCCCCGGTTCGTTCGCCGGATCGGTGCTGCTGACCGTCGCGGCGCCGCGCTCCTGGGCGCTGGCCGCCGCGCTGGTGGTCGCCCAGTACCCGCTCTGCGCGGCGCTGGGCGGGAGCACCGGCCAGTGCGTCAACGCGTCGGTGTCCATCGTCGTGGGCGGCATCGTGGTGTACGGGGTGGCCCGACTCGCCGACCTGATCGCCGAGTTGCGGGCGGCCCGGACCGAGCTGGCCGAGCTCGCGGTGGACCGGGAGCGGCTGCGCTTCGCGCGCGACCTGCACGACCTGCTCGGCTCCAGCCTCTCGGTGGCGGCGCTGAAGTGCCAGCTCGTCGAGCGGCTGGCCGCGGAGCACCCGGAGCGGGCCCGCGCGGAGCTCGCCGAGGTGCTGGCGCTGGTGCGGCAGGCGATGGCGGACACCCGCCGGCTCTCCAGCGGCGACGTCCGGATGTCCCTGGCGCGGGAGGCGCGTTCGGCGGTCGCGGCGCTGCGGGCGGCCGGGATCGAGGTCGAGGCCGACCTGGACTGCGAGGGGCTGCGGCCCGAACTCGACGCGGTGCTGGCCACCGTGCTGCGCGAGGCGGTCACCAACCTGCTCCGGCACAGCGCGGCCCGGCGCTGCGGGATCCGGGCGGGCCGGGACGACCTCGGCACGGTGCGCCTGGTGGTCTCCAACGACGGCGTTCCGGACGAAACCGGCGACGTGCCAGGCGAGTTGGGCGAGGGTCCGGACGAACCCGGCGGCGGGCGCGGCATCGGGAACCTCACCGAGCGGCTGCGGTCGGTCGGCGGCCGGCTGACCGCCGAGCGGGACGGAGCGGGCTGGTTCCACCTCGCGGCCGTCGTCGAGGCCGCGCCCGCCCGGTCGGCCGCCCGCGCCGCCTGAGCGGTTCGCCTGCCCGGTACGGCCGACGGGTCCACGCGGCCCGGCTATTCGCGCATCCCCATCGCCTCGGTCGGCTCCCGCCGCAGTGCCAGCCAGGTGGTCAGCAGGACGGTGCCCGCCCCCAGCAGCGCCGCCCCGCCCAGCACCGCGGCCACCCAACTCCCGGGCGGCGCGGGCCAGGCCGGGCCGCCGAGCGCCAGGCCGACCGGGACCAGGACGGCGGCGGCGACCGCCGCACCGAGGAGGAGCGCCACGGCGACCGTGATCCCGCCCTCCCAGGCCATCATCCGCAGCACCTGGCGGCGCGTGGTCCCCACCATCCGCAGCAGCGCGAACTCGCGCAGCCGTTCGGACGTGGCCATCACCATGGTGTTGACGACGGAGATGGCGGTGAACAGGCTGATGACGCCGAGCAGCAGCCGGGCCACCGCGGTGGCCGCCTCCTGCTGGTGCCGGCGTGCCGCGTCGTAGTCGGCCCGGTCGCTGATCCGGGCCATCGGGTAGGCCGGGGTGAGCCCCTGGAGTTCCCGGGTCACCTGCCCGGGGTCGGCGCCGGGGGCCGTGCGGACCAGTACGGTCGCCGCGAGCAGGTCCGGCAGGTGGGCGGCGGCGAATCCGGTGGGCAGCAACGCGTCGGCGAAGCGGTCCTCGCGCTCGTAGACGGCCGCCACCGTGGCGGTGCTGTCGCTGCCGTCATCCCAGCGGATCCGGACCGGGGCGCCGACGCCGACCTTGAGGCGGGAGGCCGTCCGCTGCCCCAGGGCGATGCTCTCGCCGTGCAGCCGGTCCAGCGAGCCGGCCGTCACCCCGGGGTCGAGCAGCTGTTCCAGCCCCTGCGGGTCCACGATCCGGGCGTCCGCCCCGGCGATGCCGCCGCCGTCCGCCGCGGAGCCCGAGGACACCATGACGAAGCCGGGGACCAGGCCGCCGGCCGCCGCGACGCCGGGCAACCCGCGGACGGCTTCCGTGAATTCCGTCGGCAGTCCGATGCCCCTCGCCTGGGCCACGTGGTCGGCCAGCAGCCGCCGGCCCTCCTCGGCGGCGCCGGCCTGCGCCTTGACGACCGGGACGAGCAGCATGCTGCCGTTGAAGGCCACCGCCAGCACCAGCGGGGTGACGGCGGCCGCGAAGCGGCGGGGCTGGGCCCGCAGGGAGGCGGAGGCGAGGAACCCGGCGACCGGGAAGAGCAGGCCCACCGGCCCGCCGATCACCACACCGGCGACCCGGCCGATCAGCGGCCCGAGCAGGGCCACCCCGAGCAGCAGCGGCACCACCATGCCCTCGGCCGTACCGGCCCCGTCGCGGCCGCCCGTCGAGTGGGCCAGCACCACGCCGCAGACGGCGAGCGTCGCCAGCCCGAGGCCGGCACGGAGCCGGCCGATCCGCGGCGGCGGCGCCGAGGCGTCGCGCAGCGCCCGGGTGGGTTCGACCCGGGAGGCCCGGCGCGCGGCGGCCCGGACGGCCAGCTGGGCGGTGACGACGGTGCCGCCGAGGACGACCAGTGGGGCGGTCGGCCCGATGTGCAGTGGCACGTCCGGGCCGACCACCCCGCGGTCGACCAGTACGCCCCGCAGCAGTGCGGCGAGGCCGGTCCCGGCCGGGAGGCCGACGACCGCGGCCGCGAGGGTCAGCAGCAGCGTCTCCAGCGCGATCATCCGCCGCACCTGCCCGGTGGTGGCGCCGACCGCCCGCAGCAGGGCCATCTCGCGCAGCCGCTGCTGGACGGAGAGCGCGAGCGCCCCGGCCACCACGAAGGTCGAGACGAGCAGCGACAGGACGCCCATCGTCCCGGCGAGCGAGGAGAGGGCGTCCCCGGGCCCGGACGTGCCGGTGAGCTCCAGCTCGCCGCGCTCGTCGCCGGTGTGCACCCGGGGCCCGGACCAGTCCGCCTCGCCGTCGCGGGCCCGCGCCTCGGCGAGCGCCCGCCGGGCCTGCCCGGCCAGCGCCCGCAGGTCGGTCCCCTCCGTGACGGTGATGCCGATCGCGTCCGCGCCGGTCGTCGTCCCGGCGAGCCGGGCTGCCTGCCCGGGGCTGAAGAAGAGCGCGCTCTGGCGGGACAACTCCCTTGGCGGCGTGGCCAGTCCGGACACGGTGTAGTCGCGCGGCGCCCCGGTGGTGGCCAGCCGTACGGTGCCGCCGGGCGTGACCCCGGCGCGGGCGGCCGTCGCGGTGTCGAGGACCACCTCGTCCGGCCCGGCCGGGGCGCGGCCGGAGGCCAGCCGGAACGGGGCGAGGGCGGCGCTCGTCCAGGAGTGCCCGAGCGAGGGGCCGCCCTGCGGTCCGGACAGGACCCGCCCGTCGGCGGTGGCCACGGCCGCCGGGAAGGAGACCTCGGGGAGGGCGGCCGAGACGCCGGGCAGTTCGGCGAGTGCGCCGGTCAGCGGTCCGGCGTCCGGGATGCGATGGCCGTGGCCGATCACGAGGGGGGCCGCGGCGTACCGTTCGGTCGGGGTGCCCGCGCGCAGGCCGGACTCCAGCAGGACCCCGCAGGCGGTGGTCAGGACCAGGGCGCAGAGGAGCGCGGTGAAGGCGCCGGCGAAGCCCGCCTTCCGGGCCCGTACCGTCCGCCAGGCCAGTTTCAACACGTGGCTCAGCCCCCCGCCGGTACGCCCTCGATGACATCGCGAGCCTAGCTCCGGGCGCTTCGGACGGAATTCCCTTCGTCGACGAAGGAAGGCCTCGGTGAGCCGCGCCGTGGGCCGTCCACGGCCGGATCCATGGGAAACGCACGGGCCGTCGACCCGTCGACCCGTGGATCCGGTGCCCCGGCGCCTCCGGGTCGGCGGATCACCGGGAACGATCCGGACCCACCGCCGGCAGCCAGCCCATCTCCTCGGCGATCCGGATCGCGTCGACCCGGCCGCGGCCCCCGGTCTTGGCCACCGCGGCGGCCAGGTGGTTGCGCGCGGTGCCCGTCGAGACGAACAGCCGGGCGGCGATCTCGCTGACGGAGTCCCCCAGCGCCGCGAGCCGCAGGACCTCCGACTCCCGGGGCGTCAGCGGGTTCTCCCGGGTGTCCAGGGCGGCCAGCGCCAGCTCCGGGTCGACGACGCGCTCACCGGCGGCCACCTTGCGGATCGCCGCGGCCAGCTCCCGGGCCGGGGCGTCCTTCCCGAGGAACCCGAGCGCACGGGCGGAGAGCGCGGCGCGCAGGTGGGCGGGTCGCACCAGTCCGGTGAGGACCAGCGTCCGGCAGCCGGGGAGCTTCTCGTGCAGTTCGGCGGCCGCCCGCAGCCCGTCCAGTCCGGGCAGGTCGATGTCGAGCACCGCGACGTCCGGGCGCACCTCCAGGGCGGTCGGCACCACCTGGTCCCCGCGCTCCACGTCGGCGACGACCTCCAGGTCCTCCTCGTACGCGAGGAGGGCCATCAGCGCGCCGCGCACCATGCTCATGTCCTCTGCCAGCAGGACCCTGATCATCCGCACACTCCCCCTGTCAGGTGACGGCCACGGGCGGAGTTCATTAGACAACAGGCCTTGCCAGGGCGGGTTTCCGTGCTTGATCGGCCCCGAGCGGTCCTCCGGTCGGCGTAGCCTTCGTGCATGGCAGAGAGCAAGGTCCGGAAGGCCGCGGCGAAGAAGCCGGTGGCGGGGACGGCGGCGGTGAAGACGGCGGCGGTGAAGCCGAGGAAGCCGGAATCGCACCTGGCGATGGTGCGGCGGGCCCGGCGGATCAACCGCGAGCTGGCGGAGCTGTACCCGTACGCGCACCCGGAGCTGGACTTCGAGAACCCCTTCCAACTGCTGGTGGCCACCGTGCTGTCGGCGCAGACCACCGACCTCCGGGTGAACCAGACCACCCCGGCGCTGTTCGCGAAGTACCCGACGCCGGAGGACATGGCGGCGGCGAACCCGGAGGAGCTGGAGGAGGTCATCCGCCCGACCGGTTTCTTCCGGAACAAGGCGAAGTCGCTCATCGGCCTGTCGATAGCGCTGCGCGACGAGTTCGGCGGCGAGGTCCCCGGTCGGCTGGCCGACCTGGTGACCCTGCCCGGCGTCGGCCGCAAGACCGCCAACGTCGTCCTCGGCAACGCCTTCGGGGTCCCCGGCATCACCGTGGACACCCACTTCGGGCGGCTGGCCCGCCGGTTCGCCTGGACCACCGAGGACGACCCGGTGAAGGTCGAGGCGGCCGTCGCCGAGATCTTCCCGAAGTCGGAGTGGACGATGCTCTCGCACCGGGTGGTCTTCCACGGCCGCCGGATCTGCCACTCCCAGAAGCCCGCCTGCGGCGCCTGCCCGATCGCGCCGCTCTGCCCCTCGTACGGCGAGGGGGAGACCGACCCGGAGAAGGCACGCAAGCTGTTGAAGTACGAGATGGGCGGCCAGCCCGGGCAGCGGCTGCGGCCGCCGGCCGACTTCCCCGGGGAGGCGGCCGCCCGTGTGGACGCCGCCGTCCACCACGGACAGGTCGCGGACCTGGCGGTGGACGCGTGAGCGGGCGGTGCGGGCACCCCGGGCCGGAGGCCGGGGGAGTCGCGCGGGGCATCGAGCTGGACGGGCTGCCGGCCTGGCTGGAGCCGGTCCGGGAGGCGGCCGAGCGGGTGATGCCGGAGCAGCTGAGCCGGTTCCTGCCGCCGGCCGAGGGCGGCCGTCCGGCGGCCGTGCTGATGCTGTTCGGCGAGGGGCCGCAGGGCCCGGACCTGCTGCTGATCGAGCGGGCCCGCTCGCTGCGCTCGCACGCCGGGCAGCCGTCCTTCCCGGGCGGCGCGCTGGATCCGGAGGACGGCGACCCGAACGGCCCGGGCCCGATCGCGGCGGCGCTGCGCGAGGCCTGGGAGGAGACCGGCCTGGACCCGGCCGGGGTGCAGGTGTTCGCGGAGCTGCCCCGGCTGTACATCCCGGTGAGCAGCTTCGTGGTGACCCCGGTGCTCGGCTGGTGGCGCGAGGAGTCGCCGGTGCGCCCGGTGGACGCGGCGGAGACCGGCGCGGTGTTCCGGGTCACCGTCGCGGAGCTGGCGGACCCGGAGAACCGGGTGCGGCTGCGCCATCCGTCCGGGCACGTCGGGCCCGCCTTCGCGGTCGCCGGGCGGCTGGTCTGGGGCTTCACCGCCGGGGTGATCGACCGGGTGCTGCACCACAGCGGCCTGGAGCTGCCCTGGGACCCGTCCAAGGTCGTCGACCTGTCGGACGAGGCGCTGGCCCTGGTCCAGGGCGACCTCGAACACTCCCGGGTGCTGCCGGGCGGCGACGCCGACGCTTCGTGACGGGCCGCCGGCGCGTCCGGCGCGCGGGCCGTGGGAGGGTGTCCGAGTGAACGTCCTGGATGTGCTGCTGATCGCCGCGGCCGTGGCATTCGCCGTGTCGGGCTACCGGCAGGGCTTCGTGGTCGGCGTGCTCTCACTGGTCGGCTTCCTCGGCGGCGGCCTGCTCGCCGTCGAGCTGCTGCCGCTGCTGCTGCTCGACCACATCGGCCCCGGCACGACGGCCTCGGTGGTGGCCGTGGTGGTGGTGATCGTCCTCGCCGCGATCGGCCAGGCGGTCACCGCGCACTTCGGCTGGAAGCTGCGCGGGCACATCGGGCGCCGTCCGGCCCGGGTGCTGGACGCGAGCGGCGGCGCGGTGGTGAACGTCGTCTCGATGCTGCTGGTGGCCTGGCTGATCGGTTCGGCGCTGGCCGGGGCGTCGCTCCCGACGGTCTCCAAGCAGGTCCGGTCCTCGGCGGTCCTCGGCGGGGTGCAGAACGCGCTGCCCGACGACGCGCCGAACTGGTTCTCGGACTTCTCCAAGGTGCTCGCCCGCAACGGCTTCCCGCAGGTCTTCAATCCCTTCGAGCACGAGCCGATCACCCAGGTCGACAGCCCCGACCCCGCGCTGGCCGGCAGCCCGGCGGTGGCGCGGGCCCGGCAGAGCCTGGTCAAGGTGGTCGGCACGGCGACCTCCTGCGGCAAGACCCTGGAGGGCAGCGGCTTCGTCTTCGCCCCGCACCGGGTGATGACCAACGCCCACGTGGTCGGCGGGGTCAACGAGCCGACCGTGCAGATCGGCGGCGTCGGCCAGCTGTACGACGCGACGGTGGTCCGCTACGACTGGCAGCGCGACATCGCCGTCCTGGACGTGCCCAAGTTGAACGCGCCCCCGCTGGCCTTCGCGGGCGAGGCCAGGACCAACGACAGCGCGATCGTGGCCGGCTTCCCGGAGAACGGCGCCTTCAACGTCCAGCCGGCCCGCATCCGCGGCCGGATCCAGGCCAACGGCCCGGACATCTACCACCGCGGCCAGGTGGTCCGCGACGTCTACTCGGTGCGTTCGCTGGTCCGGCAGGGCAACAGCGGCGGACCGCTGCTCACCCCGGACGGCGAGGTGTACGGCGTGGTCTTCGCCAAGTCCCTGGACAGCGCGGACACCGGCTACGTGCTGACCGCGGCCGAGGTGCGCGAGGACGCCGTGCAGGGCGGCGCCGCGACCGCCCGGGTGGACACCCAGGGCTGCGCGCTCTGACCGGGGGGCCGGACCCCGGGGAGTCGCGCCGGGCCGGAGCGGCCGATATCCGTCGCTCCGTCAGACGGCACTGGTAGCCTCGGCCGCGCTCACCCGTTCGGCTCAACCGGGCGCCGTCCCGGGGTGGGCCCGACAGGAGGTCGTGGCAGTCCGATGATGGGTCACTCGCACGCGGTGAGCGGGGCGATGCTGTACGCGGCCTCGGCCCCCTTCCTGCCCCCGCTGCTGCTGCACACCACCCTGCAGCCCGCGGACATACTGATGGGCACGGTGCTGTGCGCGGGCGCGGCCCTGCTGCCGGACCTCGACCACCACGACGGCTCGATCGCCAACTTCCTCGGTCCGGTCTCCAAGATGCTCTGCCGCTTCGTGGCCTGGATCTCCGGCGGCCACCGGCACGCCACCCACTCGCTGCTGTTCGTCGCGTTGATGGGCGCCGGCACCTGGGCCGGGGTCACCTACCTGGGGCGCTACTTCACCCTCGGGCTGACCTTCTTCCTGCTGGCGCTCGCGATCCGGGCACTGCGGCTCTGCCCGCCGGGCGACGGCCCGGAGGCGTGGATCACCGTCATCGGCCTGGCCGCGCTCGGCACCTTCGGGATGAACACCTGGATGCCCAACTCGCCCGGCTGGCTGCCGTACGCGGTGGCCCTGGGCACGCTGGCGCACCTGCTCGGCGACTGCCTGACCAAGAAGGGCGCGCCGCTGCTCTGGCCGCACAAGGAGCGCTACGAGGTCGTGCTGATCAAGCGCAGCGGGAACAGCGTCGAGACCAAGGTGCTGGTGCCGATCATGTCGGTGGCGACCTTCGTCCTGCTCTGGTTCACCGCGCTGTCGCCGACGATCGTGAACTGAGGCGACGGTGTCTGTGACGACGGTGAACTGAACGGGCCTGTCGGGCCCGCCGGGCGCTTCCGGCGCCCGGCGCACCGGCCGACGGTGGACGCGGCGCGAGGCCTCAGGTCTCGCGCCGCAGTCGTGCGCCCACCCAGCGGGCGCGCCGGCCGAGGATGCGGGGGATGCCGAGCTGCCGCCGCTCCGTGCGCTGACGGCCGTCGGGGCCGTCGAAACCGAGGTCGTCCGCCCGGTCGGGCCGGTGGGCGGAGCGCTGGGGGCTGTTGTGACGTCGGCCGCGCGGGGCGCCGCCGCTTTCGGGCATCCAACTCATACCGGAAGGGATGCCCCTGGGCCGGTGGAGGTAACCGCCCGGGCCTCGCCGAAATTGGCCTATGCGGTTGTCATATGAGCGTAAAGATAGGGGAGTTGGGGCCGATGGCCCGCCCCGTGGACCCCACGTACGGCCGTGCCCCTGGCCGGTGCGACCGTGCCCCCGGTTCCGTACGGCCGTACCGGCCGGGACCGTGCCGGGTCACTCCTTGTGGCGGCCGATCCAGTCCAGCAGCTCGGCGGTGAACTCCTCCGGCGCCTCCTCGTGCGGGAAGTGCCCGACCCCCGGCAGCAGCCGCCAGCGGTACGGCGCCGCGACGTACTCGCCGCCGCCGAGCGCGGTGTGCGACAGCAGCACCGGGTCCGCGGCGCCCTGGACGTGCAGGGTCGGCGCGGTGATCGGCTTCTTCATCCGCCGGGCGAACTGGATGCCGTCCGGCCGGGCCATCGAGCGCAGCAGCCAGCGGTACGGCTCGATCGAGCAGTGGGCGGTGCTGGGGATCTGGATCGCCTGCCGGTACGCGTGCAGCGCGCCCTCGTCCAGGCCGTTCGGACCGGTCCAGGAGGTCAGGTAGCGGCCGACCAGCTCGGCGTCGTCGGCCACCAGGCGGCGTTCCGGTATCCACGGCCGCTGGAAGCCCAGCACGTGGTCGAAGGCGGCGAACTGCCGGCGGTCGGTCAGCAGCGCGCGGCGCAGGTCCCGCGGGTGCGCGGCGGAGACCACGGTGAGGCTCTGGATGACGGACGGCCGCATCACCGCCGCCACCCAGGCCAGGGTGCCGCCGGAGGCGTGCCCGACCAGGTGCGCCCGGCGCTCGCCGAGCGAGCGGATCACCCCGGTGATGTCCAGGGCGAGGTTGCCCGGGTCGTACCCCCGCGGGGTGCGGTCGCTGCCGCCTATGCCGCGCAGGTCGAGCGCCACCGCCCGGTAGCCGGCCTCGGCGAGCGCGGTCAGCTGGTGGCGCCAGGCCCACCAGTACTCGGGCCAGCCGTGCACCAGCAGCACCAGCGGGCCGGAGCCCAGCTCGGCGATGTGGAAGCGGGCGCCGTTGGCCGCGAGGTCGCGGTGCGTCCACGGGCCGGGCTGCCGGACGTTCCAGGCCTCGCCGCTCTCCGCCGAGGTCCCGGCGGAGAGCGGACTGTTGTCCTCGGGGCCGGTGTCCTCGGGGCCGGTGTCCTCGGAGGCGGCGCCGGGGCCGCCGGGGCCTTCGGGGCCTTCGGGAGTGAGCCCGGCGCCGGAGTCAGGACCGGAGTCGGGGCCGGAGTCGGCGGACGGCTGCGCGGGCACGGGCGTCTGGTCAAGCGGCATACCGAGAGCGTGTCACATCCGCGCGTCGGACACGTGCCCGGCACTCGTTGTCGGCCGGTCCGGCGCCCGTCGACGCGGCGCCGTCCGCCCCCTGCCGTTGCCCTGCTGCCCTGGCGTCGTCCTGCCGCAGCCCCGGCGGCGCCTGGTCGGTGACGGGGCGCCGGTTACCGGGTGCCGGTTGTGGGACGCCGGTTTACGGGATGCGGCCGAAGGCCCGGTCGATCTCCTCCTGGGTGGCCGGGCGCGGCCGGGCGTTCTTCAGCACGTCGGCGGTCTTCTGGGCGCCCTCGATGGTGCGCACCGGCTTCTCGATCTTCTTGAACGAGCGCCAGGCCAGCATCCCGAGCAGTACCGCGAGCAGCAGGTAGGCGCCCGCCACGATCAGGAAGGACCAGCCCAGCGACAGGCCCAGCGCGTGGATGCCGAAGGCCGCCGCGGCGCTCAGCATCGGGATGGAGAACAGCGCCACCACGCCGGCGACGATCAGCGAGACGCCGCCCGAGACGCCGCGCTTGACGTCCGCCCGGATCTCGGACTTGGCGAGCGCGATCTCGTCGTGGACCAGCGCGGACAGGTCGGCGGTGGCCGCCGCGAACAGCTGCCCCACCGAACGCTCGCCCTCGTAGGGCGCCCGGCCGTTGCTGGACGGGTCTGCGGCTCCTGCGGGCATCAGCGGTTCTCCTCTGCGGCTGTACGGCGTGACGCCGCCGCGGGTGTGCGGTTCCGGGGGCCGGTGGGGGGTCCGGAGGCGTCTGTGGGTTGTCGACAGCTCAGAATCATGCCCCTACCGGTCAGTCGGACACCACTCCGGGGCCCCGCCGGAGGGACGTGTCCCGGCGGCCGGGGCGCTCCGGAGGCCTCCCGGAGGGGTTTGCGGGGCGCTTTTCCGGAGGGGTTCTCCAGGGGGCTCCCAGGTGCCTCAGCCGGGCTGGCCGGGCCGGTCCCGGGGGCCGGGGGAGGGGTCCTGCCCCTCGTCGGTCGTCGGGCGGGCCGCCTCGCCGACCCGTGCCCGCCAGGCCGGGTCGTCCTCCTGGTAGACGTCCGGGACACCGTCCCCGTCCAGGTCCCGGTCCTCCTCCTCGCACAGCTCGCGGTAGTGCCGGTTGCGCAGCTTCAGCAGGACCGTGGCGACCGCCGCGGCGAGCACCGAGCCGACCAGCACGGCGGTCTTGGCCCGGGCGGCGAGCGCCGGGTCGTCCGGGAAGGCCAGTTCGCTGATCAGCAGCGAGACGGTGAAACCTATGCCCGCGAGCACCGAGACCGCGACCATGTCGGCCCACTTGAGCCGCGGGTTCAGCTCGGCCCTGGTGAACCGGGCGGTCAGCCAGGCGCCGCCCAGCACGCCCACGGACTTGCCGACCAGCAGGCCGATCACGATGCCGAGCGGTGCGGCCTGGGTGAACACCTCGCGCAGCTTCGGACCGGAGACGGCCACGCCGGCCGAGAACAGGGCGAACACCGGGACGGCCAGGCCGGCCGAGAACGGGCGGACCAGGTGCTCGATGTGCTCGCCGGGGGAGTGCTGCTCGTCGCCCTCCCGGTGGCAGCGCAGCATCAGGCCCATCGCGACGCCCGCCACCGTGGCGTGGATGCCGCTCTCGTGCATCAGCGCCCAGTTCACGACGGCCAGCGGCACGAAGAGGTACCAGCCGTGGACGCCGCGCCGGTGCAGGAACCAGAACAGCACCAGCCCGGCGAAGGCGAGGCCGAGCGCCCAGAACTTGATGCCGTGGCTGTAGAAGATCGCGATGATCAGGATCGCGATCAGGTCGTCGACGACCGCCAGGGTGAGCAGGAAGGCGCGCAGCGCGGACGGCAGGTGGCTGCCGACCACGGCCAGCACGCCGAGTGCGAAGGCGATGTCGGTGGCGGTCGGGATCGCCCAGCCGCCGGGGTGCCCGCCGGGGCCGGAGTTCACCAGGGCGAAGAGGATCGCGGGCAGCGCCACCCCGCAGACGGCGGCGACCACGGGCAGCAGCGCGGCACTGGGCGTGCGCAGCTCACCCGCGACGAACTCGCGCTTGAGCTCGATCCCGGCGACGAAGAAGAAGATCGTCAGCAGGCCGTCCTTGGCCCAGGTGGCCAGGGAGAGGTCGAGGTGGAGCGGGGCGGAGGGGCCGACGGTGTAGTCGAGCACGCTCTGGTAGGCCTGCGGCCAGACGTTGGCCCAGATCAGCGCGATGACGGCGGCGCCCAGCAGCAGCATGCCGCCGACCGTCTCGGTGCGCAGGGCGTCGGTGATGAAGGTGCGCTCGGGCAGTGACAGCCGGCCGAGGAACTGCCGGCGGCGGTTCGTCGGCTCGTGGACGGGCGGCTGGTCGGTCACGGGGACCTCCTGGGGCTGGGAGCGGCAACGGATGCACGGGTGGTGCAGTTGCCGACCAGACTTCCCGGCGCGCCCTGTGACGCCCGCGACTCCCGTCAGGGATCTTGATGCGTCCTTAATAGTCTAGCGGGACGTTTGGGTGACATCCGGATTGTCCTATCCAAGGACTTAAGCCCTACGGGCCGGTTCTGCACTCCGGAGGAGCAGCGACCCGGCACCCGAACGGCCGCTCTGTACCCGAACGGGTGCGGAAGCGGCGGTTGACGGAACGACCGGCGGAACGACCGGCGAGACGGCCGACGAGACGGTTGTCGTACGGCTGACGAAACGGCTGTGCCCCGGACGGTGATCACCGTCCGGGGCACAGCGGTTGTCTCAGTGGGTCAGCCGTCGCGGACCCGGAGGGTCAGCGGCCGCCGGCCCGGTGGGCTCAGCCGTTGCCGTTGCCGTTGCCGCTGTCCGAGGACGGCAGCTGGGCCTGGATCTGGCTCATCACCGTGCTGTCGGCCAGGGTGGTGGTGTCACCGACCTCGCGGCCCTCGGCGATGTCGCGCAGCAGGCGGCGCATGATCTTGCCGGAGCGGGTCTTCGGCAGCTCGCCGACCACCTTGATCTGCTTCGGCTTGGCGATCGGGCCGAGCGTGCGGCCGACGTGGGCCCGCAGTTCCTCGACCAGCTCGGGGCTCTCGGTGGCACCGCCGCGCAGGATCACGAAGGCGACGATGGCCTGGCCGGTGGTGGCGTCGGTCGCGCCGACCACGGCGGATTCGGCCACGGACGGGTGGCCGACCAGGGCCGACTCGACCTCGGTGGTCGAGATGTTGTGGCCCGAGACGAGCATGACGTCGTCCACCCGGCCGAGCAGCCAGATGTCCCCGTCCTCGTCCTTCTTGGCGCCGTCACCGGCGAAGTAGCGGCCCTCGAAGCGCGACCAGTAGGTGTCGATGTAGCGCTGGTCGTCGCCCCAGATGGTGCGCAGCATGGACGGCCACGGCTCGGTGAGCACCAGGTAGCCACCGGAGCCGTTCGGCACCTCGGCGGCGTTGTCGTCCACCACGGTGGCCGCGATGCCCGGCAGGGCGCGCTGGGCCGAGCCCGGCTTGGTCTCGGTGACGCCCGGCAGCGGGCTGATCATGATGGCGCCCGTCTCGGTCTGCCACCAGGTGTCCACGATCGGACACGTGCCGCCGCCGATGTGCTCCCGGTACCAGATCCAGGCCTCGGGGTTGATCGGCTCGCCGACGCTGCCCAGCACCCGCAGCGAGGACAGGTCGAACTTCGCGGGGATGTCGTCGCCCCACTTCATGAAGGTGCGGATCGCGGTCGGCGCGGTGTAGAGGATGGTCACGCCGTACTTCTGGACGATCTCCCAGAACCGGCCCTGGTGCGGGGTGTCCGGGGTGCCCTCGTAGATGACCTGGGTGGCGCCGTTGGAGAGCGGCCCGTAGACGATGTACGAGTGGCCGGTGACCCAGCCGATGTCGGCGGTGCACCAGTAGACGTCGGTCTCCGGCTTGAGGTCGAAGACCGCGTGGTGGGTGTAGCTGGCCTGGGTGAGGTAGCCGCCCGAGGTGTGCAGGATGCCCTTGGGCTTACCGGTGGTGCCCGAGGTGTAGAGGATGAACAGCGGGTGCTCGGCGTCGTGCGCCTCGGGGGTGTGCTCGGTGGACTGGCGCGCGGTGATCTCGTGCCACCAGACGTCGCGGCCCTCGGTCCACGGGATGTCCTGCCCGGTGCGGCGGACCACCAGGACGTGCTCGACGCCGTCGACCTTGGTGAGCGCCTCGTCGATGGCCGGCTTGAGGGCGGAGGGTTTGCCGCGCCGGTAGCCGCCGTCGGCGGTGATGACGAGCTTGGCCTCGGCGTCCTGGATGCGGGAGGCGACGGCGTCGGAGGAGAAGCCGCCGAAGACCACCGAGTGGGTGGCGCCGATCCGGGCGCAGGCGAGCATCGCGACGACCGCCTCGGCGATCATCGGCAGGTAGACGGCGACCCGGTCGCCCTTGCGGACGCCGAGCTCCAGCAGCGCGTTCGCGGCCTGCGAGACCTCGTCCTTGAGCTGGGCGTACGTGATCGAACGGCCGTCGCCGGGCTCGCCCTCGAAGTGGATGGCGACCCGGTCGCCCAGGCCGTTCTCCACGTGGCGGTCGACGCAGTTGTACGCGACATTGAGCTTGCCGTCGGCGAACCACTTGGCGAAGGGAGGGTTGGACCAGTCGAGGGTCTCGGTCGGCTCGACGGCCCAGGTGAGGCGACGGGCCTGCTCGGCCCAGAAGCCCAGACGGTCCTCGGAGGCCTGCGCGTACGCGGCCACGGTGACGTTGGCGGCGGCGGCGAGCTCTGCCGGAGGGGCGAAGCGCCGCTCCTCCTTGAGCAGGTTGGCCAGGCTCTCGTTGCTCAACGCGCACTCCTCATCGAGTCATGATCGGGGGCGATCCCGTGCGTGGGGATTGTCCCGTGTGTCCCAGCGCACAGCTCACCAGGCGAACGGGGCAGTTGACAAGAGGCTCCTGTGAATTGGTGTAGACCTTTGACCGACGGCCGGGCGGCGGCCGACCGGCGACCGGCCGGCCTCGCGTCCGGTCCGCCGCGGAGGACCGGACGGCCGTTCGGGGGTGGGTGGGCCCGTGCCCCGGCCCGCCCGGCGGGGACACGGACCCGGCTCTCAGGCGGCCAGCCGGGGGCCCTCCTCGCCGCCCTCGACCGGAACCCGATCATCCTCCCTCACCCGTTCGGCCGATGCTGCGTTCGGCCGGACATCGGGGCCGGTTCCGATGGGGGCCTCGGTGTGGTGTTCGATTCCGTTCGCGTCCTTCCCGGTGCGGGCCTCGACCGGGCTGAACGTCCCGGCGGCCCGGTCGAGGACGTAGGCCTGGGCCGTCGCGAGGTCGAAGTACATCCCGACCAGCCGCAGGGTGCCCTCCTCGACCCGGCGCTCCACCGCCGGGTTGGCCAGCAACTGGTCCAGCTGCTGGACCACGTTGGTGATGCAGAGCTGCTCCACGACGTCCACCGCGGGCCGGGCGGCGAACTCCGCCGGGACCCGTCGGAGCCGGTCCAGCGAGCCGCGGCCGTTGCGCAGCCAGCGGGTCAGCGGGGTGGGCGGCCCGGGGCGCTCGTGCACGCCGTCCAGCAGGGCCTGCATCGCTCCGCAGCCGGAGTGGCCGCAGACCGTGATCGAGCGAACCTCCAGCACCTCGACCGCGTACTGCACCGCGGCGGCCACCGAGTCGTCCGCCGCGCCGGGTTCGTGCGGGGCCGGCACCAGGTTGCCCACGTTCCGCACGGTGAACAGGTCCCCCGGACCGCTGTTGGTGATCATGCTGGTGACCATCCGGGAGTCCGCGCAGGTCAGGAAGAGCTGGGAGGGCGTCTGCCCCTCGCGCGCCAGCCGGGCGAGTTCCGGCCGGACCAGCGGGGCGGTGTGCAGCTGGAACACCCGGACGCCGTCCAGCAGTCGGCCGTGCGGGTCCTCCTGCTGCTCGATGCAGTGGTGGCCGACCCAGGGCGTCCAGGCCCGGCAGCGGTGCGGGCCCGGTGAACTGCCCGCACGCACGGTGCCGTCCGGGTCGAGCACCTCGTCGTCCTGGCGGCGCGTCACCATCGAGACCAGGCCGCCCGCCTCCTGGTGCCCGGCCCGCCAGGTGTGCAGCGTCTCGTACGCGGCGTGGTCCAGGAAGGAGCCGTCGTGGACCACGGTGACCTCGGCCCCGGCCGGGATGCCGGCCAGTGCCCGACCGAGCCGGGGCACGGTGGTGAAGGTGAGCGGGCCGTGCGTCCGAACGGTGACCGAGCCCCCGGGGCCGGTCTCCACGTCCACGTGGGCGCGGGTCAGCCGGTAGAGGGCGAGCAGGACGGCGGTGCCGGCGCCGATCGCGACGCCCCACAGCACGCCGACGGCCACCACACCGAGCACGGTGATCAGGTAGACCGGGAACTCGCGGTGCCGGTGCACCTTGCGGATGTGCGCGAAGCTCACCATCTGCAGCCCGACCACCAGCACCAGCGCGGCGAGCGCGGCCAGGGGGATCCGGCGCAGTCCGCCGGTCAGCGCCAGCGCGGCGGCCAGCACCCAGACGCCGTGCAGCACCGAGGCCCACCTGGTCTGGCCGCCGGCCCGCACGTTGGCGGTGCTGCGCACCGCGCCCCCGGCGACCGGCAGCCCGCCGACCAGTCCGCTCACCAGGTTGGCGAGGCCCTGCCCGCGCAGTTCGCGGTCGAGGTCGCCGGTGCGGCGGGACATCCGGTCGGTCGCGACGGCGGACAGCAGCGACTCCACGCTGGCCACGGCGGTGACGGTGAGGACGGCGGCGAGCAGCCCGAGGACCGGGCCGTGCGGCAGCGCGGGCAGGAGCGCCTGCGGCCGCCAGGCGGGCAGCTCGATGTGGGCGAGCCGCAGGTCCAGGGCGAACACGAGGGCGGTGGCCAGTGCGACCCCGGCCAGCGGGCCGGGGACCCTGGCCAGCCGGGTGCCGAACTCGCCCGCTCGGCCGGGCAGTCGGCCGAGCCGGGGCCAGCCGACCAGGACGGCCACGGTCACCGCGCCGGCCAGTAGCGCGGGTGGGTGCGGGCCGGCCAACTGGCCGGGAAGGGCCAGGATGTCGGCGAGCGCGGAGCTCTGCGGCGAGCCGCCGAGGACGACGTGCAACTGCGCGATGGCGATGGTGATCCCGACCCCCGCCAGCATGCCGTGCACGATCGCGGGCGAGACGGCGAGCGCGGTTCGGGCCACCCGGCGTGCGCCGAGCAGGAGTTGGAGCAGTCCGGCGGCGACGGTGATGGCGCAGGTGGCCCGCCAGCCGTACTGGGCGATCAGTCCGGCGGTGATCACCGTCAGCGCCGCCGAGGGGCCGCTGACCTGGAGCGGTGTGCCGCCGAACAGCCCGACCACGATGCCGCCCACGGCCGCGGCGGCCAGGCCGGCGGTGAGCGGGGCGCCGGTGGCGAGCGCGATGCCGAGGGAGAACGGCACGGCGATCAGGAAGACCACGAGGGACGCGGAGAGGTCCTGGGCCCACCGGATGCGGGGGCCCGCGCCCGGCGGCGCGTGGTCGGTGGTGTCGGAGGCGATGGGGGCACTGGAGATGTCGAGGGTCATTGTCTTCCCGTCTGTCCGGGGGAGCGAACGCAGTCAGGTCCGGCGGTGAATCCGGGGTGGGGCTCCGGGGCGGATCGGCTGTCGTGGGCGCGACGGTGTGGCGGGATGGCGTGGGCGCGGCGGGGGAGTGCGGGTGTCACCGGCCGGCGTTGACCATCAGGCCCGCCAGGGCTTCGGGCGAGGTGCGGGACGTCTCACCGGGGGCCACCGGGCGAACCATCAAGACTCGGTAAACCGAGGGTAATGAAAGCTTTGCACAGCGTGGTTCCGGGAGGGAAGCGGAAAACCCCCTGATTCACCCCAATGGGTGGTGGCCTAACGGTCGGGAATCTGCTGGTCGCAGCGGTCGTGGCTCCCGTCCGCCGGGGTCGGCTCCGGGGCCGGGCGCGGCGAACGGGCCGCGACCTCCCGGAGCGGGGGAGGTCGCGGCCCGTTCGGCGGCGGTGGTGGGGGTCAGGCGCGGGCGCCCGCCGGGGCGGTGCGCGTGTCGCCGTCCGCGAATCCGCCCAGGACGAAGTCCTCGTCCACCTGGGTCGCGAGGTCGATGCCGACCTTGGAGTTGGCCCAACTCTCCGCGTTGCGGCGGTGGAAGAGCACCGCCTGCTCGGTGTAGCGGCGCGCGTCCCGCCGCCCGTACGCCGCGTCGGCCTCGATCCGCAGCTCCTCCAGCACGGCCCGGTCGGCCGTCTCCAGGGACTTCAGCGGCGGTTCGGCGCCCTGCTCCAGGCGGCGCACCCAGTCCGACTGCCGGAAGGTGGTGAGCAGGTCGTCGCCGACCTCGCGGCGCAGGAAGGCCAGGTCGTCCGGCCCCTGCACCTTGTTGCCGACCACCCGCAGCCGCACGCCGAAGTCGCGGGCGTAGTCCTTGTACTGGCGGTAGACGGAGACGCCCTTGCGGGTCGGTTCGGCGACCAGGAAGGTCAGGTCGAAGCGGGTGAACAGGCCGGAGGCGAAGGAGTCCGAGCCCGCGGTCATGTCGGTCACCAGGTACTCGCCCGGGCCGTCCAGCAGGTGGTTGAGCAGCAGCTCCACCGCGCCGACCTTGGAGTGGTAGCAGGCCACCCCGAGGTCCTCCTCGGTGAACGCGCCGGTCGCCAGCAGCCGGACCGAGCCCTCGTCCAGCGCGATCGGGCGGGCGCAGGCGGCGTAGACCGGGTTCTCCTCGACGATCCGCAGCAGCCGCGAACCGCGGCCGGGCGGCGTGGTTTTGATCATCTCGTCGGAGGAGCGGATGAGCGGGTTGCTGCCGCGCAGGTACTCCTTGATCTCCGGCAGGTGCCCGCCCAGTGAGGGCAGGGCGGCGGCCTGATCGCCCGTCAGGCCCAGTGCGGGGCCCAGGTGCTGGTTGATGTCGGCGTCCACGGCGACGACCGGCCGGCCCAGGGCTGCCAGGTGGCGGATGAACAGCGCGGACAGCGTGGTCTTCCCGCTGCCGCCCTTGCCGACGAAGGCGATCTTCATCTGGGGACTCCGGCTCTCGCTCAGGGCCCTCGCTGCGGGCCGTCCGCCCAGGGGCCGCGCGACGCCGCCCCTAGTTGGAAATCGTTATCGTCTCCGATAGCGGCCATGCTAGCCGGGGTTTGGGTGTCGCCGGGGGCGGGAAGTGAGGATTGCCTCTAACGGGTGATGCGGGGTTGCTGTTCCGGGAGGGGCGGCCCGTTCATTACTCTCGGGTAGGTGAGCACTGGAACTGATCCCCTCGCCCCGCTGGCCCAGCTCCCCGGGGTGCCCGACGCGGTCGCCGAGGTGCGCAAGGCCGTCGACCGGCTCTACGGCCACCGGGTGATGCGCCGCCGCGCGGCCGAGGTCACCTCCGAGTCCGCGCTGCGCGGCGCCCGCGCGTCGGCGGCCCTGGCCGGGGCCGACTGGCCGCTGGAGGAGGTCCGCCGCCGCAGCGACTTCGGCGCGGACCCCGAGGCCCGGACGGTCGGCGCGGCCCTGCGGATCGCCGCCGAGGCCGGCCAGCTGCTCAGCATCTGGCGGCACTCGCCGCTCCAGGTGCTGGCCCGGCTGCACCTGCTCGCGGTCGGCGACGGCGATCCGGCCGCCGGTCGCCCGCGGCGGGCCGGGGAGGGCGCGGAGGTGCTGTTCCCGCAGGAGCTGGAGCCGGTGGAGAGCGTCGAGGTCGAGGCCGTCGACGGGCCGCCGCCCGTGCTGCCGCCCGCTCCGGGTGCGGAGGAGGTCGCGGCCCGGCTCGACCAGCTCTCCCGGCTGCTGGTGGCGCGCGCGGAGGGCCAGGGCGTGGGCACGCCGGCCCTCGTCGTGGCCTCGGTGGTGCACGGCGAACTGCTCGCGCTGCGGCCGTTCGGCGCCCACAACGGCGTGATCGCGCGGGCCGCCCAGCGAATCGTGCTGATCGCCGAGGGGCTCGACCCGAAGTCGATCTGCCCGGCCGAGGTCGGCCTGGCCGAGCTGGGCACCGCCGCCCACCGCCGAGCCCTGGCCGGCTACCTGGCGGGAACCCCCGAGGGGATGGCGGCCTGGATCGCGTACAGCGGTCGGGCGCTGCGGCTCGGGGTGCGGGAGAGCACGGCGGTCTGCGAGGCGATGCAGCGCGGGATGGTCTGAGCGCCCCGCTCGGGACGGCGCGCGCGCCCCGAGAGGGGGCGCGCGGAGACGAGGATGCGGCGGCACCTGCTCCTGCCGGGTGCCGCCGCTGGTGCAGATACCGGGTGACCATGCATGCACCGGAAGTGCCGATCAGACGGGGATCCTGCCCGTTCGTCTGGTCCGGCGGCCCGACAGCGGGTCGGCTGCATGTGGGTGCCCGGATATCTGTACGTGCGGTCCGTGGGGCCTGAACTGCGTTGTCGGTTTGACCTCTTAAGGTCCTGACCGGGTCTCGCGGGCCGTGCTTCATTTGTATCGCGTTTCGGGGGAAAGGGGAACCCGAAAAGAGAAGTCTGTCCCGATTGACCGTTTTGTCCAAGGGCTGCCGGGCCGCCCGCCTCAGGCGAGGGGGCGCCTCCGGCGGGCCAGGTACCAGATCACCCCGGCGGTCACCACGGCCGTCCCGACCGCCACCGCGGTCAGCACCGAGCCGCTCGGGGCCGAGAACTCGGGCAGTCGGCGCCGCAGTTCCACCGGCTTGTCGAAGACCAGCACCGGCCACTCCCGGGCCTGCGCCTCCTTCCGCAGCGCGCGGTCCGGGTTGACCGCCGACGGATGGCCGACCGCCTCCAGTAGCGGCAGGTCGGTGGAGGAGTCGCTGTAGGCGAAGGAGGCGGCCAGGTCGTAGCCCTCGGTCGCGGCCAACTCCCGAATGGCGGCGGCCTTGTTCTCGGCGTAGGCGTAGTACTCGATCTCGCCGGTGTAGCAGCCGTCCTCGACCTGGAGCCGGGTGGCGATCACGTGGTCCGCGCCGAGCAGCCGGCCGATCGGCTCGACCACCTCGGAGCCGGAGCTGCTGACGATCACCACGTCCCGGCCGGCCGCGTGGTGCTGCTCGATCAGCGAGGCTGCCTCGTCGTAGATGATCGGGTCGATCAGGTTGTGCAGGGTCTCGGCGACGATCTCGCGGACCTGCTGGACGTTCCAGCCCCGGGTGAGCGCGGAGAGGTACTGGCGCATCTTCTCCATCTGGTCGTGGTCCGCGCCGCCGACCAGGAAGACGAACTGGGCGTACGCGCTGCGCAGTACGGCCCGACGGTTGATCAGTCCGCCCTGGTAGAAGGGGCGGCTGAAGGCCAGTGCGCTCGACTTGGCGATGATGGTCTTGTCGAGGTCGAAGAAGGCCGCGGTGCGCAGCCCGCCGGGTCGGGGGCGAACGGGCGGGCGGAGCTCTTCGGGCCCGGTGGCGTCGCCCTGGGACTCGTCGGCGTAGTCGTCGGCGTTCTCGGTGGTGTCCACGGGAACCGAGGATAGAGGGAGCCGCAAAAGACCCCGCCATTCGGCGTACTCGCGGGCGTGCGGGTTTGTGTTTCTGGCCGCTCGGGTACACCATGGAAGTCACGGATCGTTCGCGACCGTGCTAACCCGGTCCGGCTCCTCCCCCCCGAGCCGGGCTGTGGATAGACGACCCCCGCTCTCCCCCCCGGCGGGGGTCGTCGCACGTCCGGGGCCATTTTCAGGGCTTGAACGCCCCTCGCCGCGGGTGCGCCGCCGTCGTGTCGACGGCTTACAGGGGGTGTCGCCACTCCGGCCCGTCGATCGACTTTCGTCACTCTGTGTCGTCATTTGCTCATGCCCGTCGAGGATCGAACGGCTGGTTCCGATCGGTGGTGCGAGCCCGTTCGGAAGCCGTTCGGAAGCGGTGTCCGGAAGGCGGCGGGCGGAGGTCGGGAGAACGGCTGAACGGGACGGGGCGGGTCACCGGTTCATCTCGGTGACCCCCTTTCGTCAATTCTTCGCCGAATAGCCCCCCGCCCGGGTGAACGTTTTCCTCCACAGCACACGAGTTATCCACAGGCAATCGGAACCCGGATGACGAAATCCGGATCTCCCCCCACCGTGATGACCGGCGGCGGTCGCCGGGCAGGGCCTCACCCCCTTCCTCCCTCAGAGGCCTGTCGGGCGGCCGTCCGCCGGAACCGTCCGACGTGCGCCGTCGGCCACCCCGGTGGCCGGCTGCGCGGAGGGGAGCAACCATGTCGACGCCGATCGCCGACCACATCACCGCCGAGGGCCCCGCGGTCGCCGGGCCGCTCGTCGTCACCGAGGACGAGGGCCTGGCCGAGCACCTGCTGCGGATCTGCGCGGCGGCGGGCACCGAGCCGAGGCTGGTCCGGGGCGCGCCGCCGACGCGGGACCTCTGGGAAGGGGCCTCGCTGGTCCTGGTCGGGGACGACCAGGCCGTCCGCTGCTCCGGGCTGGGGCGGCGCGGCGGAGTGCTGCTGCTCGGGCTGGACCTGGACGACCCCGGGGTGTGGGTCAGAGCCGTCCAACTCGGGGCCGAGCACGTGCTGTTCCTGCCCGATGCCGAAGCCTGGCTGCTCGATCGGATCGCCGACGCGGCCGAGGGCGTCGGCTGCCCGGCGGTCACCGTCGCGGTGCTCGGCGGGTCCGGCGGGGCCGGGGCCTCGACCCTGGCCTGCGCGCTGGCGGTCACGGCCGCGCGGGCGGGCCGGCGGACGATGCTCCTGGACGGCGATCCGCTGGGCGGGGGCCTCGACATCCTGCTCGGCGGCGAGCGGGTCAGCGGGCTGCGCTGGCCCGATCTGGCCGGCTCCCGCGGGCGGGTCAGCGGGGCCGAGCTGGCCCGGGCGCTGCCCGCGCTCAAACGGCTCTCCGCGCTGTCCTGCCTGTCCTGGGACCGCGGCGACACCCTGACGGTGCCGCCGGAGGCCATGCGCAGCGTGCTGGCCGCCTCCAGACGGCGCGGCGGGCTGGTGGTGGTCGACGTGCCCCGGCACCTCGACGCGGCCGCCGGGCAGGCGCTGGAGCAGTCCGACCTGGCGCTCCTGGTGGTGTCGGCCGAGCTGCGCGCGGTGGCCGCCGCCGACCGGGTCGCGGCGGCGGCCCGGATGCGGCTCGGGGACGTCCGGGCCGTGGTGCGGCCGGTGCGGGCCGGCGGGCTCCCGGCCCGGCAGATCGTCCGCGGGCTGCGCTTGCCGCTGGCGGGGGAGCTGGAGCCGGAGCCGGGCCTGGTCCAGGACGTCGTGAAGGGCGTCCCGCCCGGAAGCCGGGAGGGCGGCCCGCTCGCGCGCTTCTGCGCGAGCTTCCTGACCGAGGTGCTGCCGCCGGTGCCGGTGGCCGGAGGAGGTGTGTACTGATGGTCCGTCTGCGCAGAACGGTCCTTCGGAGCGGATCGCCCGGTCCGGGCGGCGGTGCGCGGGAGCACCGGCCGCTGCGGAGCGTGCCGCCGCCCGGCGGGCCGCCGGAGCCCGGGCACGGGCCCTGTCCGTACGGTCGTACGGCCCGCGAGCAGCGGGCGGCGGCCCTGGTGGACGCGGTCCGGCTGCGGCTGGCCGAGTCGGGGGCCGCCCCGACGGCAGGCTCGGTCGCGGCCGCGCTGCGGGCCACCCGCCCGCCGCTCGGCGGGGACGAGGTCCTGGACACCGTGCGCTCGCTGCGCGCCGAACTGGTGGGTGCGGGCCCGCTGGACCGGCTGCTGGCGGCGCCCGACGTCACGGACGTCCTGGTGAACGGTCCGGACGAGGTGTGGGTCGACCGTGGCGGCGGCCTGCAGCGAACCACCGGAGTCCGTTTCGCCGACGCCGAGGCGGTGCGGCGGCTGGCCCACCGGCTGGCCACGGCGGCCGGCCGGCGGCTGGACGACGCCCGCCCGTGGGTGGACGCCCGGCTGCCGGACGGCACCCGGCTGCACGCCGTACTGCCACCGATCGCGGCCGGCTGCACGCACATCTCGCTGCGGGTCTGCCGCCCCCGGCCCTTCACGCTCGACGAGCTGGTGGCGGGCGGGTCGCTGCCACCGGAGGGTGCGGAGCTGCTCGCGGGCATCGTGCGGGCCCGGCTGTCGCTGCTCGTCTCCGGCGGGACGGGCTCGGGGAAGACCACGCTCCTGTCGGCCCTGCTCGGCCTGGTCGGGCCGGACGAGCGGATCGTGCTCGCCGAGGACTCCGCCGAGCTGCAACCGGCCCACCCGCACGTGGTCCGGTTGCAGAGCCGGCCGCCCAACCAGGAGGGGCTGGGCGAGTTCACCCTGCGGGACCTCGTCCGCCAGGCGCTGCGGATGCGTCCGGACCGGCTGGTGATCGGCGAGGTCCGCGGCCCCGAGGTGTCGGACCTGCTGGCCGCGCTGAACACGGGGCACGAAGGCGGCTGCGGCACGGTCCACGCCAACACGGCGGCGGACGTGCCGGTCCGGCTGGAGGCCCTGGGCGCGCTCGCGGGCCTCGACCGGACGGCGCTGCACGGCCAACTGCGGGCCGCACTCGACGTGGTGGTGCACCTGGTCCGCGATCCGGGCTCGGGGCGGCGCCGGGTGGCGGAGATCCACACGCTGGCCGGGGCCGGTGACGGGTCGGCCGTGACCACGCCCGCGGTGGCCTTCCCGGCGTCCGGTGGCCTGAGCCCCGGTGCGGGGTGGGAGCGGCTGGTCGGGCTGCTGGCGGCACGCGGGGTGTCGCTCGGGCGGGGGCGCCTGTGATCGCGGTGACGGTGGCCGGGCCGGTGGGCGCGGACGTGCGGGTGGTGGAAGTCGCCTTCGCCCTGTTGGTGGGCGGGTGCGCCGTGGGAGCTCTGGTGCTGCTCGGCGGCGCGGGCCGGAAAGACCGAGGTCAACGGAGGTGGGTGAAGTGATGCAGAGTCAGCTCGCGTTCTGCTGGGTGCTGGCGTTGTTCCTGGTGGCCGTCGCCGCGTGGCGTGCGGTGCAGGGGCAGTTGCCGGGCGGGCAGCGCTCCAGGCTGGTGTTGGCGGGCAGCGGGCCTCCGGTGCGGGGGCCCGGCCCGGAGATCGAGGTGCGGTTCTGGGCCAGGGGGCTGCTGCCGGGCTTCCTGGTGCCCGAACTGCTGCTCCTTCCACTGGGGTTGGCCGCCGGGCAGGCCACCGCCTCACCGGTGCCGGTGCTCGCGGCCGCGCTGGCCGTCCTGCCGCTGCGCAGGTGGCGGCTGCGGCGACGCCTGGCGGTGGAGGCTCGGCACCGGGCCGCGGCGGTGGTGGAGCTCTGCGCGGGCCTGGCAGGGGAGTTGCGTGGTGGTGCGACGCCGGAGCAGGCGCTGCACCTGGTCACCGCACGGCTCGCCGCCGACCCGGAGGGGCTGCGCAGGCTCGGTGAGGAGCCGGTGGCCCGACTGGCGGCGGGCCGTTACGGCGGGGACGTACCCGCCGCGCTGCACCTGCTGGCCGAACTTCCGGGCGGCAGTGGGGCCGCGGCCGTCGCGGCCTGCTGGCGGGTGGCCGAGGGCAGCGGATCGGGGTCGGCCGATGCGCTGGACCGGGTCGCGGAGGCGCTGCGCGGCGAGCGGGCGCTCGCGGAGGAGATCGCCGGGGAACTGGCAGGGCCGCGCGCGACGATCGCCGTCCTGGCCGCGCTGCCGGGCGTCGGGCTGCTTCTCGGTGCGGCGCTCGGGGCGCACCCGCTGGAGGTCCTGCTGCACACCCCGGCCGGGCTGGGCTGCCTCGTGGCGGGGGCGGTTCTGGAGGGGCTGGGCGTGCTCTGGACGGCACGCATCGTCCGGGTGGCGGCCCACGGCGCGCTGGAGGCGCCGGCTGGGCGGGGTGGGCGGTGTGCGGCCTCAGGTCGTGCGGGGCCCGCTCTTCGGCCGGGCGAGCGGAACCGCGGGTTGTCGCGGGTGCGTGCACGGGCGCTCGGGGCGGAAGCGGGGGCGAGGTGATGCGGGGCATCGAGTGGGCGGCTTTCGCCCTCACGGCAGGCGTGGTTGCTGCGGGGTGGGCGTCGGTGCGCGGCCGGGTAAGACGCCGACGGGTGCTCGTCCGGGCCCGGGGTGGAGAGGGGATCGGAAGGCGAACCAGGGCTGCTGCCTTGGTGGTTGAGCGTCGCCGACGGCTGTTGGTGGCGGGCGTCGCCGGGATCACGGCGGCGGTGCTGCTCGGTGGCGGCCCCGGGCTGGCCGTCGGGGTGCTGCTCGCGGTGGGCGTCCATCGCTGGTCGGCCCGGGCGCGCTCGCCGGCCGATCGCAGGGCTGCCCGCGAGGAGGAGCTGCTGACCAGGCAACTCCCGCTGGGCGCTGAGCTGTTGGCGGCCTGCCTCGGCTCGGCGGCGCTCCCCTCGGAGGCCGTGTCGGCGGTGGGTCGAAGTGTGGGGGAGCCGCTGGGGCCCCGGCTGGCGGCGATCGGGGCCGAACTGGCCCTGGGCGCACCGCCGGAACTGTGCTGGCACCGCCTGGGCGAGCAGCACCCGTCGCTGGCGCCGCTGGCCCGCTGTCTGGAGCGCAGCAGCCTCGGCGGCGTCCCCGCCGCCGGCCCGCTGATCGGGCTGGCGCAGGGGCAGCGCACGGCGGCCGCCCGCGCGGCCCACACCCGGGTCCGCCGGGCCGCAGTGCTCGCCACCGCGCCGCTGGGGCTCTGCTTCCTCCCGGCCTTCGTCCTGATCGGCGTGGTGCCGGTGGTCGTAGGCCTCACCAGCCGCTTCGCCGAGGCGATGTGAATGATCGTCGGCCGCACGAGCGGCCGTCGTACGTCGAGTGACAGGAGAGTTTTCATGACCGCAGTGATCGCGATTCGGCCCGGTGCCGGGCGTCCGCTCCGCCCGTTGGCCGAGGAGTGGCGGCGGAGGAGTCACCGGTCGGCCCGTCGGGTGCGCTGGGCAGCCCGCCGGGTCCGCCGGGTGGCGCGCCTCCGGGGCCGCTCGGACGCCGGGATGACCACGGCCGAGTACGCCGTCGGGACGCTGGGCGCGTGCGCCCTCGCGGCCGGGCTGTACAAGGTGGTGACCAGCGACGCCATCACCGGTGCGCTGACCGACATGCTGGTACGGGCGCTCCATGCGACCTGAGGCCGGCTGCCGAACTCCCGCCGGTGGGCCGCCTTCGGCGGGTGGCCCCCTGGGGGCGGGCGCACCCCGTGGGGCTGCCTCCGGTCGTCGGTGGCCCCCGGCCGGGCGGTCGGGAGGAGGCTCTGTCCCCGTCTCGCGAGGCACGCGCCCCGGCGTCGCTCCGCCCGTGCTCCGGGCGGGCGGCAGGGGCCTGAGAACGGACCCGGACCGGGCGTGGTCGCTGCGCCCGGGGCGGCGCGGCGACGCGGGCTTCGTGACGGCGGAGACGGCGGTGGCACTGCCGGCGCTCCTCCTGCTCGCGGCGATGCTCATCTGGGGTGTGCTCGCGGCGGCCGCGCAGATCCGCTGTGTGGACGCCGCCCGGGTCGGCGCCAGGGCGGCCGCTCGCGGGGAGGCGGACGCCGCCGGGCTCGCCCGCGCGGCGGCCCCGCCGGGCGCACAGGTCCGGGTCGCCGTGGCGGCCGACACGGTCCGGGTCGACGTGGAGGCGCCGTGCGCGGGGCCGGGCAGGCTCGGCGGGCTGCTCGCCGTCCGGCTCACTGCGGCGGCCGTGGCGGCGCGGGAGGACGTCCTGGTGGCGGGCGCGGAGGCAGGTGGTGGCCCGTGGCCGTCCTGACCGGGCTGCGGGAGGCGGCGGAGCGGCTGGCACGCGCCCGTGCGGCCCGAGCGGTCGCGGTGGGCGGCCGGGGGCCGGACGCCGGCTCGGCGACGGTCTGGCTGCTCGCCCTGGCGATGCTGGGCACGGCGGTGTTCGCCGGGACGATCGCGGTCGGCTCGGTGGTGGCCGCTCGGCACCGGGCCGAGTCGGCGGCCGACCTCGCGGCCCTCGCCGCGGCGGACCGACTGCTGCTGGACCGGGACGGCGGTTGCGCCCGGGCCGCCGGGATCGCCGCCGTCCAGGGCGCCGGGCTGGTGTCCTGTGCGGTCGACCGGTCGGCGGACGCCGTGGAGGTGGTGGCTGAGGTGAAGGTCCGCGGGCTCCCGGCCCGACTGCCGGTCGGCCTGGCGCGGGCGAGGGCTCGGGCCGGGCCGGTACGGGCCCCGGTCACCGGCCCGGAGGACACGCCGGAGGGCGGGCCGGGCGGGGCTCCGGGCGGAGTACCAAGCGCGGCTGCGGGGGCGGCCTCATGAACCGGCCGGTGCGCCACCGTCCGGTCCCGGGACCGCTTCCGGTCCGTCTGTCTCCGGCCCGTCCGGGGCCCCCGGCCCGTCGTCCGGTGCCTCCGTGGCTTCGGGTGCCCCGGCCAGCAGGACGCCCAGGAGCCGGATGGCGGCGGCCTTGTCCAGCGGGTCGTTCCCATTGCCGCACTTGGGAGACTGGACGCAGGACGGGCAGCCGCGCTCGCACTCGCAGGAGGCGATCGCCGTCCGGGTGGCCGTCAGCCACTGGACCGCCCGCTGGAAGCCGCGTTCGGCGAAGCCGGCCCCACCGGGGTGGCCGTCGTAGACGAACACGGTCGGCAGGCCGGTGTCCGGGTGCAGCGGGACGGAGACGCCGCCGATGTCCCACCGGTCGCAGGTGGCGAACAGCGGCAGCAGCCCGATCGAGGCGTGCTCGGCGGCGTGGGCGGCGCCGGGCAGCTGGTCGGGCGGGATGTCCGCGTCGAGCAGCTGGTCCTCGGTGACGGTCCACCAGACCGCCCGGGTGCGCAGTGTGCGGGGCGGCAGGTCGAGCTTGGTCTCGCCCATGATCTCCCCGGTGGAGATCCGCTTGCGGAGGTAGCCCACCACCTGGTTGACCACCTCCACCGAGCCGAAGCTGAGCCGGCCCTCGCCCCAGTCCACGGTGGTGTCGGTGTCGAGGACGGAGATGGAGGTGATGTCGCGGGCGGCCGTGGTGTAGGGCGGGTCGGCCGGTTCGACCAGGGCGACGGAGTTCTCCAGGTCGAACTCCCGGACCAGGTAGGTGCGGCCCTGGTGCAGGTGGACGGCGCCGGTGTGGACGGTGGTGTGCGCGGCCGCGGCGTCCACCGTGCCGAGCAGCCGGCCGGTGTCGGCCTCGACGATCTGCACCGGGTTGCCGCCGCTGCCGCGCAGGTCCACGGCGTCGGCCGCGCGCTCGCGACGGGTCCAGTACCAGGAGCCGTCGCTGCGCCGGCGCAGCAGGCCGCGCCGCTCCAGGACCGGCAGCAGTGGTGCGGTGGACGGCCCGAACAGCTCCAGATCGGCGTCGGTGAGCGGGAGTTCGGCGGCGGCCGCGCACAGGTGCGGGGCGAGCACGTGCGGGTTGTCGGGGTCGAGCACGGTGGCCTCGACGGGGGCCGCGAACAGCGCCTCGGGGTGGTGCACCAGGTAGGTGTCCAGCGGGTCGTCCCGGGCGATCAGGACGGCCAGCGCGCCCTGGGCCTCCCGCCCCGCGCGGCCCGCCTGCTGCCAGAGCGAGGCCCGGGTGCCGGGGTAGCCGGCCATCAGGACGGCGTCGAGGCCGGAGATGTCGACGCCGAGTTCGAGAGCGGAGGTGGAGGCGAGTCCGAGCAGTCGGCCGGAGTGCAAGTCGCGTTCCAAGGCCCGGCGTTCGTCGGCGAGGTAACCGCCGCGGTAGGCGGCCACCCGTCCGGCGAGCGGGCGGCCGAGCTGGTCCTGGGCCTGGAGCGCGACGAGCTCGGCGGCGCGCCGGGAGCGCACGAAGACGACGGTGCGGGTCTCCCGTTCGACCAGCTCGGTCAGCAGGTGGGCCGCCTCGGCGGTCGCGGTGCGGCGCACGGGCGCGCCGTGCTCGCCGACGTTCTCGGTCAGCGGCGGCTCCCAGAGGCCGAAGACCATTGGCCCGCGCGGCGAGGCGTCCTCGGTGACGGCCACGGCGGGCAGGCCGGTCAGCCGCCGGGCGGTCGCGGCCGGGTCGGCGGTGGTGGCGGAGGCCAGCAGGAAGGCGGGTGACGAACCGTAACGGGCACAGATGCGGCGCAGCCGCCGCAGCACCTGGGCGACGTGCGAGCCGAACACGCCCCGGTAGCTGTGGCACTCGTCCACGACCACGTAGCGCAGCGCCTTGAGGAAGGAGGACCAGCGGGCATGGCCGGGCAGGATGCCCCGGTGCAGCATGTCCGGGTTGGTGAGCACGTAGGAGGCGTACTGGCGGACCCACTCGCGCTCCTCGGGCGGGGTGTCGCCGTCGTAGAGGGCGGCGCGCACCCTCGGCGGGGCGAGTTCGGCGGCCCGGCGCCGCTGGTCGGCGGCGAGCGCCTTGGTCGGGGCCAGGTAGAGCGCGGTGGCGCCGCGGCCGTTGCGGGCCTCGGTGCCGTCCAGCAGGTCGCTGAGCACCGGGGCCAGGTAGCCCAGCGACTTGCCCGAGGCGGTGCCTGTGGCGATCACCACAGTCTGGCCGCTTTTGGCCAGATTCATCGCTTCTGCCTGGTGCGCCCACGGCTGTTCGACCCCGACGGCACGAGCCGCGGCCACGACCTCCGGACGGATCGAGTCCGGCCATGGTGAATAACGCGCAGGTCGGGCGGGAAGGTGCTCCGTATGGGTGAGTCGGTCGGACCGCCCCCGGCCGGCGGCCAGGGTCGTGAGCAGTGCCTCGGGCGGGCTGTGTCGGGGCGGCATGAGGACCCAGTGTGTCACCGGCGTGACGGAGAATCGTCGTAAGCCATCGTGCGGGCATGGTCGCAGGTGGTTGAATGTGGCCGTGACGGCCGTATGGCCGTGGGTCGCAGCGCCGAGGCTTGCCACGCGTGGCTGGGCGCGCCCGGGCTCGCGACCATGCGGTGGCGGCCGTCCGGCCGAGGATCGCACATGACGTAGCAAGGCAAGGTGCTGGAGGTTCCGTGGACCTGTCCCTGTCGACCCGTTCAGTCGGCGATCGTACGGTCGTCGAGGTTGGCGGCGAGATCGATGTGTACACCGCCCCGAAGCTGCGGGAGCAGCTGGTCGAGCTCGTCAACGACGGCAAGTACCACCTCGTCGTCGACATGGAAGGCGTTGACTTCCTCGACTCGACCGGCCTCGGTGTGCTGGTGGGCGGTCTGAAGCGAGTGCGTGCCCACGAGGGCTCGCTGCGCCTCGTCTGCAACCAGGAGCGCATCCTGAAGATCTTCCGCATCACCGGCCTGACCAAGGTCTTCCCGATCCACACCTCGGTGGACGACGCGGTCAACGCGACCGACTGACGCGGCCGGGCCGGCCCGTGCGGCCGGCCCCGCTCGTTCTTCGCGTCCGGGTGCCCGGGTCCGTGTGGCCCGGTGCGTCCCCCGGGCGCCCCTGGGCCGGTTCCGCCGGCCCGCAGGGGCCGGGTCTCCGGCCCCGGTCGGAGCACCCCGAGGGGGAGAGATGGCAACCGTCGAACTTCGATTCAGCGCGCTTCCCGAGCACGTGCGGACGGCCAGGCTGGTCGCCGCGGCCGTCGCCAGACGGGCCGGGGTCGACGAGTCGGTGCTCGACGAGGTACGGCTCGCGGTCGGCGAGGCGTGCTCCCGCGCGGTCGGACTGCACCAGCGCGGCGGCATCGGCGGCGCGGTCCGGGTCGCGCTGACCGATCAGGAGAAGCGTTTCCTCATCGAGGTCGAGGACGAGGCCGGCCCCGCCGCCGTCCCGGCCTCCGGCGACGCCGAGGGCGGCGAGCCGGACGAGGACACCCTGGGCCTCGCCGTGATCACCGGCCTGGTCGAGGACCTGGAGGTCACCAACGGCGCGGCCGGTGGCCTGATCCGGATGAGCTGGCCGGTTTCGGTCGCCTCCATCGCGGTCTGAGGCGCTGCCTCGACGTCTTCTCGCGTCCCCGCCGCCTCGCGGGCGCTTCCTCGCGCCCGAGAGCGGCCGGGGTCCTGTTCCCGGGCATGCGGTGACACACCGCTGATCCCGGCGGTTCGCCGCGTCGCGGACGAGGACGTCCACGCGGATCCGCGCCGTGCGGCCGCCCTGGCCGCTCGCGCAGACCACCCCACCGCCGAAGCACCCCACCGCCGAAACGCCAGGGCCGGGACGAGTGCGAGCGGGCCTGACCCGGGCCGGGGCGTCGAGAGGGCGGCCCCTGGAGGGCGGGGGAGCCGGGAATCGGGGGACGGACGAATCGGGGGACGGACATCGGCCGTGTAGGTTCGACGACCGATGACGACCGAACCGAAAGGCTTCTCCCGGTGAACAAGCGACTGCTGGCCGTACCCGCCCTCGGCGTGCTGCTCGCGTTCGGCGCCGTCGGCTGCGGCGGCGACGACAACAACAGCAAGCAGCTGGAGTCCTGGGCGTCGAACGTCTGCGGCGCTGCCAAGGACCCGATCGCCCAGGCGCAGACCGCGCTGGCCGACACCGGACAGGTGAAGACCGGCGAGGCCCCTGCCGACCTCCAGAAGCGGCTCTCCACGGACATCGGGCGGCTGGCCAAGACCAACCAGGACATAGCCGCCGCCATCGACGCGGCCGGGGCACCCAAGGTGCAGGACGGCGCGGCCCTCCAGAAGGACACCGTCGAGGAGCTGAAGAAGGCGGCCGACGGGTACGTGGAGGTCCAGAAGAAGGTGGACGCGCTGCCCAACAACGACCAGGCCAAGTTCGCCGACGGGCTGCGCAGCGTGGCCGACCAGGTGCAGCAGCTGGCCTCGCTCTCCACCCAGGCGCAGAGCAAGCTCCAGCGCGGTGAGCTCGGCGCGGCGATGGCCAAGCAGGAGGGCTGCAAGCCGTCCCCGACCACCGCCCCGAGCGGCGGCGCCACCGGCGGTGCGGGGGCCGGCGCGAGCGGCACCCCGGCCCCGGGCGGCACGACTCCGGCGCCGGGCGCCACCGACACCCCGAGCGCCCCGGCCACCACCCCGGCGCCCGTCGCGACCGACGGCACGAGCCCGGCCGCGGCCGGTGCGAGCACCGCTCCGGCCGCCCCGCCCACCACCCCGGCGAACCCGGCCCCCAGCGCGAGCTGAGCCCGGGCGGACCGGACGGTCCGACGCGCCCGTCCCCGGTACCGGGGACGGGCCCGGTGACGGGGACGGCGAGCCGCCGCCCCCGGAGTCGCCGTCCCGCGAGTCGCCGTCCCGTGAGTCGCCGTCCCGTGATCCGGCGGCCCCTGCCACAGGCCCGCCGCTGAACGACTCGGTGCCCCCGGCAGGGCGGCGCGTGGTGGCTTCCAGGGGGCGCGCGAGGTGGTGCGGGCTTCCGTCCGCCGGCCGCGGGGCGCAGCGGCGGCCACCGGGTGGGTGGCGGGGGACAATGGCGGGGTGATCAGTAGCCCCGTTCTCGACCCGACCCGCCTCGCCAAGTTCCGCGAGGCGCTGCTCGCCGCCTCGTTCACCGCCGATGGCTGCCTGGACCTGCTCGGGCCCACCGGATATTCGGCGTTGGCCCGCAGCGAGGCGGTCCCGGCGCTGCGGGCGACCCGCGGTGGCAGCCCGCTGGAGACGCTGGTGCGGCTGTTCCTGCTGCAGCAGCCGGTCCCGTACCGGGCGGCCGCCGCCGCACTGCCGGTGGAGGACTGCCTGGCGGACGGCTGGCTGCGCCCCGACGGCGATCTGGTGCGCGCCACCGTCGACGTCCGGCCGTACGCCAACGAGGTGGCCGGGATGCCCAGTTCGGACGCCTGGGTGGTCTCCGACCTGGGCTGCGCGGTGGGCGGCGCGGGCGGCATCGGCTCCGGTGAGACCGCGCACGGGGTGGCCCGAAAGGACCTGGTGCTGGGCGTCGGAGGCGCCTCCACCACGCTGGCCAACATCACCGTGCGCCGCCCCGTCCGGGCCGCGCTGGACCTCGGTTCGGGTTCCGGCGTGCAGGCGCTGCACGCGGCCCGGCACGCCGGGACCGTGACCGCCACCGACCTCAACCCGCGCGCGCTGCGCTTCACCGAGCTGACCCTGGCGCTGTCCGGTTTCGACAGCACCGAGGTGTCCGCCGGAAGCCTCTTCGAGCCGGTCGGGGAGCGGAAGTTCGACCTGATCGTCTCCAACCCGCCGTTCGTGATCTCGCCGGGCGGCCGGTTCACCTACCGCGACGGCGGCATGGCCGGCGACGACCTGTGCCGCGGCCTGGTCCGCTCCGCCGCCGACCACCTGGAGCCCGGCGGCTACTGCCAGCTGCTCGCCAACTGGCAGCACGTCAAGGGCGAGGACTGGCACGAGCGGCTGGCCGGCTGGGTCGCGGGCACCGGGCTGGACGCCTGGGTCGTCCAGCGCGAGGTCCAGGACGTGGCCCAGTACGCCGAGTTGTGGCTGCGCGACGGCGGCGACCACCGCGGCCCCGGCGGTGACTACCAGGCCCGGTACGGCGAGTGGCTGGACGCCTTCGAGGCGGGCCGGGTCGAGGGCATCGGCATGGGCTGGATCACCCTGCGGGCGGGCGGCGCCGAGCGTCCGACCGTCCGGGTGGAGGAGTGGCCGCACCCGGTGGAGCAGCCGCTCGGCCCGCACATCGAGGCCTGGTTCGACCGGCAGGACTTCCTCCGCTCGCACGACGACGCGGGCCTGCTCGCGGCCCGTTACGTGCTGGCCGACGAGGTGGTCCAGGAGCAGGTCGGGGCGCCCGGTGCGGAGGACCCGGAGCATGTGATCCTGCGTCACAACCGCGGCATGCGGCGGGCCACCAAGGTGGACACCGTGGGCGCCGGCTTCGTCGGGGTCTGCGACGGGACGCTGTCGGCGGGCGAGATCGTGGACGCCATCGCGCGGCTGCTCGGCGAGGACCGGGTGGTCCTGCGGGACCGGGTGCCGGAGTCGCTGCGCCTGCTGACCGAGCAGGGGTTCATCGACCCGGTCCGCTGAGACCTGGTCCGCTGAGAATCGGTCCGCTGAGACCGGAGCCGCCGAGGCCCGCCCTGCCCGGGCCCGCCCCGTCGGGACCGGTTCCGCCGCGACGCGGCCGGTTCACCGGTCCGTACCCCCTGGTTCGTCCGACCGCCGCCGGGCGGCTGTCTCCCGTTGGTCCTCCGCTGTGAAGCTCTGTCCACAGGCTGTGGACAGAGCTGGGGAGCCGGGGGCCAGAGGTGGACACGACGACGGCGATGGTGGGCGGGTCGGTGCTCGCCCTCTTCGGTGGCGTGCTGCTGCTCTGGTGCGCCGCCGAAGTGGGCCTGCGCCTGCGGGTGCGCCGCCGGGGGGCGTCGGCGGTGGCCACCGTGGTGGCCGAGGACGACGTGCACGGCCAGCTGGACAGCGCGCCGCTGCTGTCCTTCTCGGTGCCGCCCTCGGTGGGCGGCTCCGGCGCGTGCGGGATCGCGGGGCTCGTGATCGCCCGCCCGCGCGGGCACACCCCGCTGCGCCGTCCGGACCGTTTCGCGCCAGGTGCCTCGGTGCGGATCTGTTACGACCCGCAGCGCCCGAGCCGGGTGGTGCTGGCGCCCGGGGAGGCCGGCCGGGCGGCCGTCGTCGACCTGCTGTGGAGCGTCCTGGGCGTGGGGTGCCTGGCGGCGGGCGCCGGGCTCCTGGTCGCGGTCGGCGGCTGAGCCCCGCACTCCGCGAGGGATCCGGGAGGGGCCGGCAGCAGATCCGGGGGCGGGCGCCCAGGGCGGATTCACGCCATCCCGCGCCCACCTGTCGATTTTCCGTTGACAGATCTTGAAATCCGTCATTCCATCCTCCGGAACCTGCCGAAGGCCCCCCTCCACGGGGCGCGAACCTCCGTCATCGGGTTACCGTTCGAGTGGCGTCGGTGAGGCCGGCAAGTGAAAAAGCGGGATCCGTCCGTTTGACAAGGGTGGCCGGGGTACGGTCACACTCCGCTGGTGGGGGTGTCGTGCCGCGGCAGCCCCGGGACGGTGGAGGGGTCGGGCGGAGCGCAGCCCGTGCGGCCGGCGCCGACCAGCCACATAAGGACCGGGAGAGAAGAGCGAAGGTGTCCCCGAGCAGCGAGACCGCGCACGGACAGCGACTCGTCATTGTCGAGTCGCCGGCCAAGGCGAAGACGATCAAGGGCTACCTTGGCCCCGGCTACATCGTCGAGGCGAGCGTCGGGCACATCCGCGACCTCCCCAGCACCGCGGCCGAGGTGCCGGACAAGTACACCGGCGAGGTGCGCCGCCTCGGGGTGGACGTCGATCACGACTTCGCGCCCATCTACGTGGTCAACGCGGACAAGAAGTCCCAGGTCAGCAAGTTGAAGTCGCTGCTCGCGGAGTCCGACGAGCTCTTCCTCGCCACCGATGAGGACCGCGAGGGCGAGGCCATCGCGTGGCACCTCCAGCAGGTGCTCAAGCCCAAGGTGCCGGTGCACCGCATGGTGTTCCACGAGATCACCAAGTCGGCGATCCAGGAGGCCGTGGCCAACCCGCGCGAGCTCAACCAGCGCCTGGTCGACGCCCAGGAGACCCGCCGCATCCTCGACCGCCTGTACGGCTTCGAGGTCTCGCCGGTGCTGTGGAAGAAGGTCATGCCGAAGCTGTCGGCGGGCCGCGTGCAGTCCGTCGCGACCCGCCTGGTGGTCGAGCGCGAGCGCGAGCGGATGGCCTTCCACACCGCCTCGTACTGGGACCTGGTCGGAACCTTCGGCACCGGCCGCACCCCGGCCGACGCCGCCAACCCGGAGACCTTCGGCGCCCGGCTGGCCGCCGTCGACGGCAAGCGGATCGCCAGCGGCCGCGACTTCGGCCAGGACGGCCGGCTGAAGGCCGCCAGCGCGAACACCCTGCACCTGGACGAGCAGGCGGTCCGTCAGCTGGCCGCCGCCCTGGAGCAGACGGCGTTCGCCGTCCGCAGCGTCGAGTCCAAGCCCTACCGCCGCTCGCCGTACGCGCCGTTCCGCACCACCACGCTCCAGCAGGAGGCCAGCCGCAAGCTGGGCTTCGGCGCGAAGCGGACCATGCAGGTGGCCCAGAAGCTGTACGAGAACGGCTTCATCACCTATATGCGTACCGACTCCACCACGCTGTCGGACACCGCGGTCTCGGCCGCCCGGGCGCAGGTCACCCAGCTGTACGGGGCCGACTACCTGCCGGACGCGCCGCGCACCTACGCCAGCAAGGTCAAGAACGCGCAGGAGGCGCACGAGGCCGTCCGCCCGTCCGGCGACCGCTTCCGCACCCCCGCCGAGACCGGTCTGACCGGTGACGACTTCAGGCTCTACGAGCTGATCTGGATGCGCACCGTCGCGTCCCAGATGAAGGACGCGGTCGGCCAGTCCGTCACCGTCCGGGTCGGCGGCACCTCCGCCGACGGCCGGGACGTCGAGTTCTCCGCCTCCGGCAAGATCATCACCTTCCACGGCTTCCTCAAGGCCTACGTCGAGGGCGCCGACGACCCGAACGCCGAGCTCGACGACCGCGAGCGCCGGCTGCCGCAGGTCGCCCAGGGCGACCCGCTGGCCGCCGACCGGATCACCCCGGAGGGCCACGCCACCAAGCCGCCGGCCCGCTACACCGAGGCCTCGCTGGTCAAGGAGCTGGAAGACCGGGAGATCGGCCGCCCCTCCACCTACGCGTCGATCATCGACACGATCATCCAGCGCCGCTACGTCTTCAAGAAGGGGACGGCGCTCGTCCCGTCGTTCCTCTCCTTCGCCGTGGTCAACCTGCTGGAGAAGCACTTCGGCCGGCTGGTCGACTACGACTTCACCGCCAAGATGGAGGACGACCTCGACCGGATCGCCGCCGGTGAGGCGAAGTCCGTGCCGTGGCTGAAGCGCTTCTACTTCGGCGAGGGCGAGGGCAGCGCCGCGGGCGGCGCCGCCGAGGCCGGCAACGGTGACGGCGACCACCTGGGCGGCCTGAAGGAACTGGTCACCGACCTCGGCGCGATCGACGCCCGGGAGATCAGCTCGTTCCGGGTCAGCGACGACATCACCCTGCGGGTCGGCCGCTACGGCCCGTACGTCGAGCGCGCCTCGACGGTCGAGGGCGAGCCCGGCCAGCGTGCCGACATCCCGGACGAGCTGCCGCCGGACGAGCTCACCGTCGAGCTGGCCGAGGAGCTGCTGGCCAAGCCCAGCGGCGACTTCGAGCTCGGCGCGGACCCGGTCAGCGGCAACATGCTGGTCGCCAAGGATGGCCGCTACGGCCCGTACGTGACCGAGATCCTGCCCGAGGGCACGCCGAAGACCGGCAAGAACGCGGTCAAGCCGCGCACCGCCTCGCTGTTCAAGACGATGTCGCTGGACACCGTCACGCTGGAGGACGCGCTGCGGCTGCTCTCGCTGCCGCGGGTGGTCGGCACCGACGCCGAGGGCGCGGAGATCACCGCGCAGAACGGCCGCTACGGCCCGTACCTCAAGCGCGGCACCGACTCCCGCTCGCTCACCGACGAGGACCAGCTCTTCACGATCACCCTCGACGAGGCGCTGGCGATCTACGCCCAGCCCAAGCAGCGCGGCCGGGCCGCCGCCGCCCCGCCGCTCAAGGAGCTGGGCAACGACCCGGTCAGCGAGCGCCCGGTGGTGGTCAAGGACGGCCGCTTCGGCCCGTACGTGACCGACGGCGAGACCAACGCCACGCTCCGCAAGGACGACGAGGTCGAGACCATCACGCCGGAGCGCGGGTACGAGCTGCTCGCCGAGAAGCGGGCGCGCGGACCGGTGAAGAAGGCGGCGAAGAAGGCCCCGGCGAAGAAGGCCGCGGCCAAGAAGACGACCACCGCCAAGACCGCGGCGACCAAGACCGCGGCGAAGAAGACCGCGGCGAAGAAGACCACCACCACCAAGGCGGCGGCGAAGAAGACGGCGGCCAAGAAGACCACCGCGAGCAAGACGGCGGCCGGCCAGGCCACCGCCACCGACGAGGGCTGATCCCAGGTCACGGCAGCCGGGCCCGTGCCCCCGATCCCGGGGGTGCGGGCCCGAGGTCCGTCGGGTCCGTGCGGGCTACGTCACAACCCGGTGATGAGCGCGATCCGGAAGCCCGTTCGCAGCGTTCCGGCCAGGCCCCGCCCGCTACGCTGACCGTATGACGAGCGAGGAGCAGCCCACCCCCAGCGCCGTCCCGGCCGCCAGAGCCCGGGCGTTCGACCTGCCCGAGGTCGCGCCCGCCGGGAGCCCGGCGGACCGGGCCAGGGCCCTGCTGCGGACACGCGCCTACCGGCGCCTGTGGACCACCCAGCTGATCGGCGGCACCGCCGACCGGCTCGGTCTGCTGGTGCTGCTCGCGCTCACCGTGATCGCCGCCGCCCAGGGCGGACAGTTCGGCAGCCTGCCGCGCAGCCTCGCCTTCGCCCTCGCCGCGGTCCTCGCCGTCCGGGTGCTGGCCACCGGGCTGGTCGGCGTCGCGCTGCTCGGCCCGGTGCACCGGCTGGTCACCGGCCGGCTGGACCGGCGCTGGACGCTGTTCGGCGCCGACGTGCTGCGCGCCCTGCTGATCGGCCTCGCGCCCTGGTGGAGCGTCTGGCTGGGCTCCGCCGCCAAGCCCTCCGGGGCCGCCGTCTACGTCCTGCTCGCCACCGCGTTCGTGACCGGTGCCGCCGAGCGGGTCTGGGGGATCGCCAAGTCCGCCGCCGTCCCGGGCCTGCTGCCGCCGGCCAACCCGCACCTGCCGGCCGCCGAGCAGCGTCCGGCCGCGGCCAACCTGGACAGCGTCCGGAGCATCGACCGCTTCACCGGCTGGGTGACCGTGCCGCTCGGCGCCGTCGGCCTGGTCGCCCTCACCCTGCTCAACAACATCGGCGCGGCCGTCGGCTCCGACTGGCTCCGCGCCCACCAGCTCACCTTCGCGGCGCTCGGCGCGGCCGGCCTGTTCGCCACCTCGGCGGTCCGCGGCTACCTCCAGCAGCTGCCCGGCGGCCCGGTGACCGTCGCCCCGGTCTCCCCGTTCCAGGGCCTGCGCGCCCCGACCGACGCGACCCCCGGCCCCGCGCTCGGCAAGGGCCGCACCGGCAGCGCCCCGTACTTCACCTTCGCCGTCGCGGCCGGCTACGCCTCGATGGCGGGCGTCGCCGCGCTCGCGCTGCTGACCGCCGCCGAGCACCGCGCCGGGCCGATCGGCTACGGCCTGCTGGTGCTCGCCGCCGCCGGGACGCCCGCGCTGGGCACCCGGCTCACCCGGGCCACGCTGCCCTCGCTGTCCCGCCGCCGACTGCTCGCGCTGGCGCTGCTCACCCAGGGCGTCGCGCTGATCCTGGCCGGCCTGGTGCTCGACTTCGTGCTGGTCCTGCTGCTCACCGTGCTGGCCGGCCTGGCCGCCGGGATCGTGGTCTCGGCCGGGCGCACCCTGCTCGCCCAGGAGGTCGAGGAGGCCCGGCTGCCGAAGGTCACCGAGCACTTGTTCGCGGTGCTCCGGGCCGTGGTCGCCGCCGCACTGGTCGTCGTCCCGCTGATCGCCGCCGCCTACGGGGACGTCGAGTACGGCACCGTCGAGCCCGGCTCCTTCACGTTCATCCACGGCGGCGCGGCCCTGGCCGTCGCCACCTCCGGGCTGCTCACCCTGGTGCTCGCCGCGGTCGTGCTGCTGCGCACCGACGACCGGCGCGGCACCGCGCCGTTCGTCCGGGACCTGGTGGACTCGGTGCGCGGCGCGGGCGGCCCGGTGCCGCACCAGGGTGCGGGCACCGGCTTCTTCATCGCCCTGGAGGGCGGCGACGGCGCGGGCAAGTCCACCCAGGCCCAGGCGCTCGCCGAGTGGATCCGCGGCAAGGGGCACGAGGTCGTGCTCACCCGCGAGCCCGGCGGCAGCCCGGTCGGCCAGCGGCTGCGCGGCCTCGTCCTGGACGTCGGCAACACCGGCCTGTCGCACCGCGCCGAGGCGCTGATCTACGCCGCCGACCGCGCCGAGCACGTCGAGAACGTCATCCGGCCGGCCCTCGCCCGCGGCGCCGTGGTCATCACCGACCGGTACATGGACTCCTCCATCGCCTACCAGGGCGCCGGGCGCGACCTGGCCGCGACCGAGGTCTCCCGGATCTCCCGCTGGGCCACCGGCGGGCTGCTGCCCGACCTGACCGTCGTCCTAGACGTCGACCCGACCAGGGCCCGCGAGCGCTTCACCGAGGCGCTGGACCGGCTGGAGTCCGAGCCCACCGAGTTCCACCAGCGGGTCCGGGCCGGCTTCCTCTCCCTCGCCGCCGCCGACCCGGCGCGCTACCTGGTCGTGGACGGCAGCCAGGCCCCCGACTTCGTCACCACCGCCATCCGGCACCGGCTCGACCGCGAGCTGCCGCTCTCCGAGCAGGAGAAGGCCGCCCGCGCCGAGCAGGAGCGGCTGGCCAAGGAGGAGGCCGAGCGCCGCGCCGCCGAGGAGGCCCGCAAGAAGGCCGAGGAGGAGGCCGCCGAGCGCAAGCGGCAGGAGGTGCTGGCGCAGCTGCGGGCCGAGCAGGCGGAGAAGGAGCGGCTGGCCAAGGAGGAGGCGGAGCGGGCCGCCGCCGAGGCCCGGCGCAAGGCCGAGGAGGAGGCGCGCCGACGGGCCGCGGAGGAGGCCGAGCGCCGCGCCGCGGAGGAGGCCAAGCTCCGCGCGGCCGAGGAGGCCCGGCTGGCCGCGGAGGCCGTCGAGCGCAAGCGGATCGCCGACGAGGCGGCCGCCCAGGCCGAGCTCCAGCGGCAGCGCGAGCTCGCCCGCGAGGAGCAGCGGCGTCGGGCGGAGGAGGCGCTCCAGCGGGCCGAGGAGGCGCGGCTGGCGCAGGCCGCCGCGCTCGCGGCTGCGGCCGCCGCGGCGGAGTCGGCGGAGGGCCGGGCCGAGGGGCGGCCGGGGTCGGGTTCTGGGTCGGGTTCTGGGTCGGCGGGTTCGGGTTCGGCGGCGGGTTCGGGCTCGGGTTCGGCGTCGGGGGAGGCGACCACGGAGCTGCGGGCGGTCCGGGACATCCCGAAGGACGCTCCGCGGGACGCGGCTCAGGCCTCGTCGGGCGGGCTCGGGGACGAGGCGACGCGCGAGCTGTCGCCGCGGGACCGGCAGGCCGCCGTCCGGGCGGCCGAAGCCGCCGAGGCGCGCAAGGCTGCCGAGGCGCGTCGGGCCGCCGGTGCGGTCGACGAGACCACCAGGCTGCCGGTGGTACCGGCCTCGGCGGTGGACGAGACGGCCGTGCTGCCGAAGGTCCCGGCGGAGGCCGACCGGACCGCGGTGCTGCCGCGGATCGAGCCCGGGCGCGTTGAGGGCCGTACGGACGGCCGCGGCGAAGGGCGGGCCGAGGGCCGGGCGGCGCAGGCGCCGATGCGCGCGGAGCCGGTCGACAGCACCCGTGAGCTGCCGGTGATCGGCGCGGAGCCGGCTTCCGGGCCGCAGTCGCCGTCGCCGTCGCAGCCGGCCGCCGAGCGGCCGCGGCCGGAGTGGGCCGAGGAGACGCCGATGGACGACCTGCCGAGCCTCACCGACACCCTGCTCGGCTCGCACGATGAGTGGGCGCGCTGGGAGCACGGCGGCCCGAGCCAGGGCGGTTCGTACGGCGGCCCGCAGAGCGGCGCCCAGGGCGGTGCGGAGCGGCCCGAGGGCCGTGGGAACGCCCAGGGCGAGGGTGACGGCAAGGGCAAGGGCCGTCGCTGGGGCCGCCGGGGCTGACCGGACACGCGTGCGCGGCGCCGTCGGGGCGGGTCCCCGGCGGCGCCGCCGCGTTCCGTCGGGCAGCCGCCGGTGGGGCCGCGGTCCGTCGGGTGTCGGTCCGTCGGGTGTCGGTCCGTCGCCGCGGGACCGGCCTTCCCGTCCTCCTTCCCGTCCTCCTTCTCGTCCGCCGTGTCCTCCGCCGTCCCCCGGACGGAGCAGTGGGTGTCGGAGCGGAGACGTATGCTCGACGGCGGGGAAGAGGCGCCACCGGCGCTGCCGTACGGAGCTTGGGAGCAGCAGTGGCCGTCTGGGACGACCTGGTGGGCCAGGAGCGGGTGGTCGAGCAGCTGACCGCCGCAGCCCGGGCGGCCGGGGCGACGATCGAGGCCGGTCGCGGGGCCGCCCCGGTCGAGGGCGTGAACGCCTCCCTGATGACGCACGCCTGGCTGTTCACCGGCCCGCCCGGCGCCGGGCAGGTCACCGCCGCGCGCGCCTTCGCCGCCGCCCTCCAGTGCACCAGTCCGGACCTCGCGCTCGGCGGCACGCCCGGCTGCGGGTTCTGCGACGGCTGCCACACCGTGCTGGCCGGCAGCCACGCCGACGTCAAGTACGTCCGGACCGACGGCCTCTCCATCGGCGTCGGCGACATGCGCGACCTGGTCATGCGCGCCTCCAGCTACCCGACCGGCGGCCGCTGGTCGGTGATCCTGGTGGACGCCGCCCACCGCCTCACCGAGGCCGCCGCGAACGCGCTGCTCAAGGGCGTGGAGGAGCCCTCCCCGCGCACCGTCTGGCTGCTCTGCGCCCCCTCCGTCCAGGACGTGCTGCCGACCATCCGTTCGCGCTGCCGCCTGCTGGTGCTGCGCACCCCCGCGGCCGAGGCGGTCGCCGACACCCTGGTCCGCCGCGACGGCGTCGACCCGGAGACGGCCCGGCTCGCCGCGCTCGCCGGTCAGGGCGACATCGAGCGTTCGCGCCGCCTCGCCATCGACGAGCAGGCCCGGACGCGCCGGACGGAGGTGCTGCGCATCCCGCTGGAGGTCGGCGACATCGGCGGCTGCCTGACCGCCGCCCAGCGCCTGGTCGACACCGCCAAGGCCGATGCCGAGGCGCTCGCCGAGACCCAGGACGCCAAGGAGACCGACGACCTCAAGGCCGCCTACGGCGCCTCCGAGGGCAGCAAGGCGCCGCGCGGCATGGCCGGCGCGGTCAAGGAGCTGGAGAAGCGGCAGAAGAGCCGGGCCACCCGCACCCGCCGGGAGACCCTGGGCGTCGCCCTGCTCGACCTGCTCGGCTTCTACCGGGACGTGCTCGCCATCCAGCTCGGCTCCACCGGCGCGCTCGCCAACGAGGACCAGCGGCAGGCGCTGAACCGGGTGGCCCAGGCCGGGCCCGCGGAGGGCACGCTGCGCCGGATCGAGGCGGTGCTGGCCTGCCGCCAGGCGCTGGACCGCAACGTGGACCCGCTGCTCGCGGTCGAGGCGATGACGGTGGCGCTGCGCGCGGGCTGAGGGCCGGGCGGGGCCGTTCTTCCTGGATTGCTCCGGCGGGCGGTACCCGTACGCCTCCCGGGGCGATACGCCGTCCCACCTTCGAGTGAACGAGCGACACTCGCCGGGCACACCGTCGTGTGACGGTCCGCCCGTTGTGCACGCTGGGGGCCGACTGCGCCCGCTGCCGGGGCGGTCGCCTCCCGCACGCGCCGGTTCCGGTTCGGCGCGGCCCCCTCCAGAGGTGGTGCGTCCCGTGGTTCGTTCGCTCCTCGTCATTCCCCTGCTGGCCGCCGCCCTCGGCGGGATCTGGCTGGCCCGGGGTGCCCAACAGCGCTGGCGCGACCTGCGCGCCGCCGAGACCTACGAGCTGGCCGGCGACCGCCTGCCGATGCTGGTGCGGGCGGCCGGGGCGATGGTCTGCGGGGTGTGCGTCACCGCCCTGACGGTGCTCACCACGCTCGGCGCCTTCGGCGGCCTCGGCCGGGACGTCCAGGCGCCGGACCGGGCGGAGCCGGTGGTGGACGCGGGGAGCGCGGGTGCGGGGTCGGGTGCGGGGGCGGGCGGCGGGAGCGGTGCGGGGACGGCGGCCCGGCCGCAGCAGGCGGCGCCGCCGGTGGCCGCCGAGTCGGCCGCTGCTGCCGGCGCCGCCCCGGTCGCCCCCGCCGCCGTCGGAGCCGCCGGACCCGCTGCGGCTCCCGCCGTGGCCAGCCGCTTCGACAGCGTCGGCCACCCCGGCGGCGGCGAGCTGCTCCAGTCCGCCGTGCTCGGCCCCGACGGCCACCCCCGCAACGTCCGGGTCTGGCTCCCGCCGCAGTACGCCAAGGAGCCGAACACCCATTTCCCGGTCGTCGTGATGCACGCGGCCGCGCCGCAGAAGACCGCCGACGCCGAGGTCCCGGACGTCTTCGAGGGCATCGGTTCGGCCCTCCAGGCCGGCAGGACCCGCCCGTTCATCCTGGTCGCCCCCGAGGCGCCGAACGGCACCGCGCACCCCTGCGAGCTGGTCGCCGCCGCCCCGGCCGCCGTCGCCGACGACGCGACGCTGCGCGGCACCATCGCGGCCTCCTTCCGCACCCTGCCGCCCGGCCCGGCCTCCTGGGGCGCCCTCGGCGTCGACGGCGGCGCGCCCTGCGCGGCCGCCGCCGGACTGTCCCGGCCCGACCTGTACGGCGCGGCCGCGGCGGTCTCCGGCCGCTACGACGCCATCGCGCTCACCCAGACCGGCGCCGAGGCCCCGGCCGGCAGCTCCGCCAAGCTGCTGCTAGCCGCCGCCAAGGCCGACTCCGCCGGGCTGGACGCGGCCCGCAAGCTCCAGTCCGCGCTGAAGGCCGGCCCCGGAGCGGCGGCCAAGGCCGACGTGCGGATCTCGGACAACGTGCAGGACTTCACCCCCGACCGGGAGCGGCTGCGGCTGGTCCGGCAGGCGGCGCAGTTCCTGGCCGAGGCGCTGGCCAAGCCGTCCTGAGCGCCCGTCCGGCGGCGCTACGCTGCCCGGTACCCCGGGGGAGGGGTGCCGGGCAGCGGCGTTTCCTCCGGGGTGCTCCACTGGTTGTTCCACGGGTTGTTCCACGTGCTGGTCGATTGCGGAGTGGTGGCGGATGAGGGCCTTCGGGCGGGCGCCGGTACGGGCGTGGGCACGGACGCGGGCGCTGGCCGCGGCGCTGGTCGTCGCCGGGCTGCTGGCGGGCGGGTGCGGCGCCGATCCGTCCGAGGCGCCGGGGGCGTCCCCGTCGGACCCGGCCGGCTCCGGCAGGCCCTCCGCCCCGGCGACTGCGGCGGCGTCCGGGGCTGCCGGGGCCGCCGGGGCGACCCCGTTGGAGCCGCTGCCCGCCGCCGTCCCGGCCGCGCTCGCGCCGTACTACGCGCAACACCTGGCCTGGCAGCCCTGCGACAGCGGGTTCGAGTGCACCACGTTCCGGGTGCCGCTGGACTACGACCACCCGGGGGACGGCGACCTCACCCTGGCGGCCGCCCGCGCGGCGGCGGAAACCGCCCCTTCCGCCTCCCCGCCCGCTTCCCCGGGCGCGCGGCTCGGCTCCCTGCTGCTCAACCCGGGCGGGCCCGGCGGCTCGGCGATCGAGTACCTGGAGGCCGCCGCCCGGACGTACGACCACGGGGTGCGCGCCCGGTACGACCTGGTCGGCCTCGACCCGCGCGGGGTGGGCCGCAGCAGCCCCGTCAGCTGCCTGAGCGGCGACCGGATGGACGCCTACACCGCCGTCGACCTGACCCCCGGCGACCAGCACGGGATCGACGCGCTGATCGCGGCCGACAAGGAGTTCGCCGAGGGCTGCCGGAAGCAGGCCGGGGCGGCGCTCGGCCACCTCGGCACCGTCGAGGGCGCCCGCGACATGGACGTGCTGCGCGCCCTGCTCGGCGACGAGAAGCTGAACTACGTCGGCAAGTCCTACGGCACCTTCCTCGGCGCCACCTACGCCGGGCTGTTCCCGAGCCGGGCCGGACGGCTGGTGCTGGACGGCGCGATGGACCCGGCGCTCGACTCCGCCACCGGCAACCGCACCCAGGCGGGCGGCTTCGAGACCGCCTGGGCCGCCTTCGCCCGGGACTGCGCCACGCGCGAGGACTGCCCGCTCGGCCGCACCGAGCAGCAGGTCGGCGAGCAGCTCACCGCCCTGCTGGAGGGCGTCCGCGCCGCCGCGCTGTCCACCGCCGAGGGCGGCCGCCGGCTCACCGGGTCCCAGGCGACCACCGGCGTCATCCAGGCCATGTACGCCGACTTCCTCTGGCCCAAGCTGCGCGCCGCGCTCGCCGACGCGAAGGCGGGCGACGGCACCGGTCTGCTGAAGCTCTCCGACGACTACTACGGGCGCGAGGCGGACGGCTCGTACCCCAACCTGATGTTCGCCAACACCGCGGTGAACTGCCTCGACCTGCCCGCCCCGTTCCGCGGGCCGGAGGACGTCCAGCGGGCCGTGCCGGAGTTCGAGCGGGTCTCGCCGCACTTCGGGCGCGACATGGCCTGGATGGCCCTGACCTGCGCGTACTGGCCGGTCCGGGCCACCGGTACGGCGCACACCATCCGCGCGGCCGGCGCCGCCCCGATCGTCGTCATCGGCACCACCCGCGACCCGGCCACCCCGTACGCCTGGGCCCGGTCGCTGGCCGACCAGCTGGAGTCCGGCCGCCTGCTCACCTTCGACGGCGACGGCCACACCGCGTACGGCCGGCACAGCACCTGCGTGGACGGAGCGGTGAACCGCTTCCTGCTGACCGGGGAGGCCCCGGAACAGGGCAAGCACTGCGACCGGTAGGGCGCGCCCGGAGCCGGGAGACCGACAGGTGGTTCTCACTTCAACCGACTGCCGGTACGACGTTACGATGAGCGCCCCCTGCCACCCTCCCCTGCACCGGAGCTCATCGTGCTCGGAGTCAACGACCTGGCGACGTACGTCCTCGGCGCCCTCGTCATCATCCTGCTGCCCGGCCCCAACTCCCTGTACGTGCTGTCCGTCGCGGCCCGCAAGGGCATCCGCACCGGCTACCGAGCCGCGGCCGGCGTCTTCATCGGCGACCTCACCCTGATCAGCCTCACCTCGCTGGGCGCGGCCTCCCTGCTCAAGGCCAACCCGGCCGTCTTCGCCGTGGTCAAGTTCGGCGGCGCCGCCTACCTGCTCTGGATCGGCTACGGCATGCTCCGCGCCGCCCGCCAACTCTGGCGCGACCGCCGCGCCGCGGCCGACCCCACCGCCGAACCCGCCCCCGAATCCACCGAGAACCCCTTCCGCCGGGCCCTGGTGATCAGCCTCCTCAACCCGAAGGCCATCCTCTTCCTGCTCTCCTTCTTCACCCAGTTCGTCGACCCCGCCTACGGACAGCCCGCCCTCTCCTTCGCCCTCCTCGGCGGCATCCTCCAGACCTTCAGCTTCCTCTACCTCTCCCTCCTCATCTTCGCGGGCACCACCCTCGCCACCGCCTTCACCCGCCGCAAGCGCCTCTCCGCCACCCTCACCAGCGGCGTCGCCGTCCTCTTCGCCGGCTTCGCCGCCAAACTCGCCGTCTCCTCCGCCTGACCACCGCCCCCGGATACCGAGTACGGATCACCCGCGAACCTGTGTAGACTGGCCCGCGTTGCCGCCACACACGGCAGCGGTGCCGCCTTAGCTCAGTTGGCCAGAGCAACGCACTCGTAATGCGTAGGTCGCGGGTTCGAATCCCGCAGGCGGCTCAGTGAAGGCCCAGGTCAGAGATTTCTGACCTGGGCCTTTTTGCGTGCCCCCGGGGGGCGGGGGTTACTGGTCGAGGTAGGTGAGGACGGCCAGGATGCGGCGGTTGGCGGTGTCGGTGGGGTGGAGGCCGAGCTTGGTGAAGATGTTGGTGATGTGCTTGGCGACGGCCTTCTCGGTGATGAAGAGGGATTGGGCGATGCCGGTGTTGGAGCGGCCCTGGGCGAGGGATTCGAGGACTTCGCGTTCGCGGGGGGTGAGGGTGGCGAGGGCGGTGTCGCGGTCCTTGCGGACCAGGAGTTGGGTGACGACCTGGGGGTCCATGGCGGTGCCGCCGGCGGCGACGCGGTGGATGGCGTCGAGGAACTGGGTGCCGTTGGTGACGCGGTCCTTGAGCAGGTAGCCGACGGCGTGGCCGCCGGTGGCGAGGAGTTCGCGGGCGTAGAGGGGTTCGACGTACTGGGAGAGGAGCAGGACGGGGAGGTCGGGGGCGGTGCGGCGGGCGGTGAGGGCGGCGCGCAGGCCCTCGTCGGTGAAGGTCGGCGGCAGCCGGACGTCGACGATCGAGACGTCCGGCCGCTGCTCGGTGAGGGCCCGGAGGAGGTCGGGGCCGTTGTCCACGGCGGCAGCCACCTCGTGGCCGTGGGCCTGGAGGAGGCGGATCAGGCCGTCCCGGAGGAGGAAGTGGTCTTCGGCGAGGACAATGCGCACGGAAGCTCCAGGGTCACCGTGGTCGGACCGTCGGGGGGACTGCTGACGGCGACGACCCCGTCGAAGGTGGCGAGCCGCCGTTCGACGCCGCGCAGGCCGGTGCCGCGGCGGGCGTCCGCGCCGCCCCGCCCGTTGTCGGAGACGGTGATGCGCAGTACGCCGCGATCGTAGCGGAGTTCGATTCCGGCGCGGCCGGCGTCGGAGTGCTTGACGACGTTGGTGAGGAGCTCCGAGACGGCGAAGTAGGCGGCGGACTCGACGGGCATCTCGGGGCGGCCGGGGAGGTCCGCCGAGACCTCGGTGGGGACCGGGCAGACCATGGCCAACGCCCGTACCGCGTCGGTGAGTCCGCGGTCGGCGAGGACCGGCGGGTGGATGCCGCGGACCAGGTCGCGGAGCTCCTCCAGGGCCTTCGCGGAGGACTGGCGGGCCTCGACCAGCAGGGCGCGGACGGCCTTCGGGTCGGTCTCCAGGAGGTGTTCGGCGGCGTCCAGGGTCATGCCCATCGCGACCAGCCGGGCCTGGGCGCCGTCGTGCAGGTCGCGCTCGATCCGGCGGATCTCGGCCATCCGGGTGTCGACGGCGGTGCTGCGGGTGGCGGTCAGGTGGGCGATCCGGCCGGCCAGCAGCTCCTGCTCGCCCGGGGCGAGCATCGAGCGGATGTGGCGGGCGTGCCGGCGGACCGTGCGGGGCGCGAGCCAGAGCGCGAGCGGGAATTGGAGCAGTCCGAGGACGCCGGCGAGGACGGCGGTGGCGGTGCCCTCGATCGGGATGAACTGGTACCAGAGGCCGTCCCACTCGGTGGACAGCTGGACGCCGAAGAAGGCCAGGAAGACGCCCCAGAGGCCGTTGAGCAGGACGGCGACCGGCAGGAAGGCGAGCAGGCTGCCGACGAACGGCTCGGCGAAGACCCAGCAGAACTCCCGACGGGTCTGCGGGTCGCGGGTGATCCAGCGGTAGCGGGCGAGGATGCCGGAGGCCCACTCGGGCACCGGCGGCAGCGGGCCGGGCGGTCCGGGGAACCGGACGTCGGACCACTCGGCGGCCAGGGCGCGCTGACGGTCGGCCAGGTCGCGCACCCCGGCCATGGCGCGGGGGACCAGGCCGAGGCCCGGCCCGACGAGGGAGATCGCGCACGTGACGCTGAGGGAGTGGACGAGGGCGAGGGCGGAGAGCCGACTGAGGGTCAGGGACCGTCGGAGGGCGGTGAGTCCGGTGGACACCGAGAAGCCCGTGGCCCTGTTCGGTGTGGTGCCCTCCTCGCTCGGCGCCGGGCCCTCCCCGTTGTGCATCGTGCTGTTCACGGACGCGATCCCCTCCCGGTGGTGCCGTTGTGCGGCCCGGTCGCGCCGGCCCGTGAGGCCATTCTGACGACTGCGGGGAGGCCTTGTCGGTGGGAGAAACTCCCCCTTTGGTCATACGGGATATCTGCCGAACGGCAGATGGCAGAAGCCCGCGGACCGGCCAGGCTTACGAGCGTGCTCATGTGCCCCAGGAAACGCGCCCGGAGCGGCGCATCCGACCCCGACCGCAAGGAGGACGACGTGGACCGACGTACGAGAACCGGATACGGGCCGGTCGTTCTCGTGGTGGCCGCGCTGCTGTCGCTCGCCGGCTGCGCCGACGCGATGGACGCCGCGCCCGAGGACAGGACCTTCGAGTTCGCCGCCCAGAGGCTGAACGTCGTGTCGCACGGCGCCCCCGCCGACCTCGTCGCGGTCGACCGGAAGGACGTCAAGGTCACCCGCTGGTTCGAGACCAGCGGCAAGGTCGGCAGCGCCAAGGCCTCCTGGGAGCTTACGGACGGGGTCCTCGACCTCCGGGCGGGGTGCTCGGGGATCGCCAACTGCGACACGAAGTACCGGGTCGAGGTGCCCAAGGGCGTGGTGGTCCTGCGGGACGGGCGCGAGACGGAGCTCAAGGGGTGAAGGCGATGACTCCTGGCGGAGGGACGGGGAACATGCTCGAACTGGTTGATGTCACCAAGGTCTACAAGGGCGGCAAGCGGGCCGTCGACGGCGTCACGATGCGCCTCGGGCCGGGAATGGTCGGGCTGTTGGGGCCGAACGGCGCCGGGAAGTCGTCGCTGATGCGCATCGTGGCGACGGTCACCCGGCCCACGGGCGGGCAGGTCCGGTACCAGGGCGCCGACGTGGTGGCCGAGCCGGACCGGTTGCGCCGGGAACTCGGCTACCTGCCACAGGACTTCGGGGTCTACCCGAACCTGACCTCGCGGGAGTTCCTGTCCTACCTGGCGGCCGCCAAGGGGATCGGAGCCCGTTCCGCCCGGGCCCGGATCGACGAGCTGATCCAGCTGGTCAACCTGACCGAGGCGGTCAGGCGCCCGCTCGGCACCTACTCGGGCGGCATGCTCCGCCGGGTCGGCATCGCGCAGGCCCTGCTGGCCGACCCCAGGGTGATCGTGGTCGACGAGCCGACCGCCGGCCTGGACCCGGAGGAGCGGGTGCGCTTCCGCAACCTGCTCAGCGAACTCGCGGCGGAGCGGGTCGTGATGCTCTCGACCCACATCGTCTCCGACGTCGAGTCGGTGGCCTCCGACATCGCCGTGGTCGCGAACGGCCGGCTACTGCGCCGGGGCGCGCCCGACGAGCTGCTCCGGGAGATCGACGGGCAGGTCTGGGAGGCGGTGGTCGCACCGGCGGACCTCCTGGAGGTCCAGGCCCGCCACGTGGTCAGCCGGATGGTGCGGACCGGGAACGGCGTGCGGGTGCGGCTGCTCGCCGCCGAGCCGCCGCGGCCCGACGCGGTCCGGGTCGTGCCCGATCTGGAGGACGCCTACCTGGGCGTCATCCACCGGCCGGGCGGCTCGGCCCGGACCGAGCAGCGGGCGGTGCGGCGATGAGCGCGACGGGGACGGTGACGGGTCCGGCGGTCGGGTCGGCCTCGGGGTCGGGGTCGGGGGTCGGGTCGGCGTTGGCCAGGCTGGCGGTCGGCGACTTCCGGGACCGGGTGCGCCGACCGGTGTACGCGGTGACGCTGCTCGCCGCGGTCGGGCTCGGCTACCTGGCCGTACCGGACGCCGGCGGCCACTGGACGGTCATGGACGTGGGCGGCCACCGGGGCATCTACAACAGCGCCTACGTCGGCGCGGTCACGGCCCTGGCCGGTGCGCTCTGGCTCACCTTCGGCGGCTTCTACGTGGTGCGCAGCGGCATCGCGCGGGACGAGGCGAGCGGGGTCGGCCAGGTCCTCGCCGCCACCCCGCTGCGCAACTCCCGCTACCTCCTGGCCAAGTTCCTGAGCAACCTGCTGGTGCTCGCCTCCATGGTCGGCGTGCTGGCCGTCACCGCGCTGCTGATGCAGCTCGCCCGCGGCGAGGACCGCGCGGTCGACCCGATAGCCCTGGTGGTGCCGTTCCTGCTGCTCGCGCTGCCCCTGATGGCGCTCACCGCGGCGGCGGCGCTGCTGTTCGAGACGGTGCCGCTGCTGCGGGGCGGCTTCGGGAACGTCGTCTGGTTCGTGCTGGCCATGGTGCTCGCGCTCGGCGGGCAGTCGGCTTCCGCGCCGCTGGACGGCCTCGGCGTGCACCAGGTCGCGCGGTCGATGGGCGCGGCGCTGGAGGCCCGGCACGAGTCGGTCGGCGACGGCGGGTTCAGCCTCGGGCTGACCAAGGTCGACAAGCCGCTGGGCACCTTCCTCTGGGACGGGTTCGAGCCGTCAGCCGGGTTCGTCCTCGGGCGGCTGGCCCTGGTGCTGCTGGCGATCGGCCTGGCGCTGCTGCCGGCCCTGTGGTTCGGCAGGTTCGATCCGGCGCGTGCCTCCGGCGGTGCGTCCGGGGGTGCGGCTGCCGCCGGGGCCGTGGCCGGGGCCGTCGCGGAGGTGATGGCCGGGGAGCAGTCCGGGGCCGAGGGGACTGAGACGGCGGGGGCGCGCTGGGCGACCGTACCGGGCGCCCGGCTACGGACCGAGCCGCAGCGGACCGCCCTGCCGCAGGCCGAAGCGCGGCGGGCCGGGGCGTTCGGGCGGCTGCTGGCGGGGGAGGCCCGGATCCTGGTGCAGGGCGTCTCCCGCTGGTGGTGGCTGGTCGCCGCAGGGCTGACGGTGGCCGGGTTCGTGCTGCCGATGGACGCCGTCACCGGCCTGCTCCTGCCCCTGGCGTGGCTGTGGCCGGTCCTGATCTGGTCCCGGCTCGGCAGTCAGCAGGTCGAGAACGGTCTGGAGGTGCTGCTCGGCGCCTACCCGTCGGCCCGGCGCAGGCTGCTCGCCGAATGGGCGTCCGGGCTGGTGCTCACCGCGGTGACGGGCGCCGCCCCGCTGATACGCATGCTGGCGGCGGGCGACGGTGCGGGGACGGCCAGTTGGCTCGGAGGCGCGCTGTTCGTCCCGTCGCTGGCCATGGCGCTCGGGGTGGTGAGCCGGAGCCACCGGCTCTTTCAGGTGGTCTACCTGCCGCTCTGGTGGGTCCTCGTCAACAACGTCGCCGCCGTCGACTTCATGGGGGCCGTGCGCGTGAACGGCAGCCCGGGCGGTCCGGGGCCGCTGCTGGTCGGGGCGCTGTCCGCGGCCATGCTCGCGGTGGTGTTCCTGGTCGGCGCAGCCCGACGGAACGTCAAAGGCTGACCGGAGACGGGCGCCCGGGCCGTCGGCGGACGGTCCGGACTGCCCTCGGGCTTCGGGGCACACCCAGGGGGTGTCGCCCGCCTGCCCGTCGTCTCCTTCTCGCCGTCTCCTGCGCGCCGTCTACTACTCGTCGTCGCCGAGGTCGCCCGCGAGGTCACCCGAGAGGTCGCCGTCCGGGGTGCCGCTGATCGCGTAGCCCTGCCGGCGCGCCTCGTAGCAGGCCACCGTCGCGGCCGCCGAGACGTTCAGCGAGCCGACCCGGCCCAGCTGCGGCACGAACACGACCTGGTCGCAGAGCGCCAGCGCCTCGGGGGTGATCCCGCGGTCCTCGTGCCCGAGCATGAAGGCCACCGCCGGGGTCAGCTCGGCGGCGAACATCGGCACCGCCTCGTCCGCCAGCTCCAGGCCGACGACCTTGAAGCCGTCCGCCTTGGCCGCCGCGACCGCCTCGGCGATGGTCGGGAAGTGCTCCACCTTCAGGTACTTGTCGGTGCCCATCGCGGCCTTCTGCGCGCCGGAGGAGCGCACCGACGGGGTGTCCCCGACCAGGTACAGCTTCTCGGCGCCCATCGCCGCGCCGGTGCGGACCACCGAGCCGACGTTGAACGGCGACTGGAGGTTCTCCAGGATCATCGCGAGCCGGAACTCGTTGCTGCGCCGCCACGAGCGGTGCAGACGCTTCAGTTCGGTCCCGCGCAGCTGCTTCACGTCGTCGTACCTCGTCCACTCTCGGAGCCCTCGCCCACCTCGGGGCGGGGCCGCGCTTCCAGAATCCGGCACCCGTTGACCGACGTGACCCGACTGGTCGGGTAGCCCTGCTCGTTCAGCCACTTCTGGAGCGAGTCCGAGCCCAGGTGCTTCTGCACCACCAGGAACGCCGAGCCGTCCGGGGTCAGCCGGTCGAGCCAGTGCGTGAGCAGGCGGCGCAGCGCGGCCTTGCCGATCCGGATCGGAGGGTTGGAGTAGATGGTGGCGAAGCGGACGTCCTCGGGGACGTCGTCGGGCAGGGAGGCCTGGACGTTGCCGAGCCCCAGCGCCTCGGCGTTCAGCCGGACCAGCTCCAGGGCGCGCTCGTTGACGTCCACCGCCCAGACCGGGAGGCGCTTGCGGCGGCTCGCCCAGGTCAGCGCGATCGGACCGTAGCCGCAGCCGATGTCCAGGATCGGGCCGCGCACCCGCGGCTGCGGGGCGTGCTCCAGCAGGATCCGGGTGCACGGGTCGAGCCGGGTGCGGGAGAACACCCCGGTGTCGGTGGTCAGTTCCAGGGTGAGGTCCGGCAGGGAGACCGTGATCGGCCGACGGTCGCTGGCGACCTCGGGTGCACCGGTGAAGTAGTGCGAGCCGGACATGATTTCCCCGTCGTTCGTATGGGCCTCGGGGCCACCGGGTGGGTGTGGGTTAGCCCTTTGTACGGCACCGATCGTACCCCCGGTGGCCCGGACGGCGTTCCGGCCGCCGCCCGGGACGGGTGCTCCCGCCGGTGCTCCCGCCGGTGCACTCGCCGTCGCCCGGGACGCGGCTCGGGAACGATGGTGCGGACGGCGGTGCGGACGGCCGTGCGGCGCGGACGGTGGGCGCGGTCAGGCGGTGCCGGGGGTCTTGCGGGTGGCCACGTTGATGCGGTTCCAGGCGTTGATGGTGAAGCAGACCGAGATCAGCTGCGCCAGCTCGGCCTCCGCGAAGTGCGCCGCGGCCCGGGCGTACACCGCGTCCGAGACGCCGCCGTCGATCCGGGCGACCTCCTCGGCCAGGGCCAGGGCGGCCCGCTCGCGCTCGGTGTACACCCCGGCGGGGGCGTCCGGCCAGACCGGCAGCAGGTAGATCCGCTCGTCGGTCTCGCCGGCCTTGCGGGCGTCCTTGGCGTGCATGTCCAGGCAGTACGCGCAGCCGTTCAGCTGGGAGGTGCGCATCTGGACGAGCTCGACCAGGGCCGGGTCGAGGCCCTCGCGGGCGGCGGCGTCCAGGGCGATCATCGCGCGGAACACCTTGGGGGCGGTGCGGGCGTAGTCGAGGCGGGCGGTGCCCGCGAGGGCCTCGGTGGTCCGGGCGGTCCGGGTGGCTTCGGTGGCCCGGGTGCTCTCGTTCGTCGTCATGGCTACGACCCTAGGAGCGGAATGCACCCGTCCCCTGGGTCATTCACGATGCTGTTTCGTGGGTCAATCAGGCCGGTCGGCCGGGGGTCCGCCGGAGTCCCGGCAACGCCGGAGCGTCGTCGGCGCGTCGCGTCCCGGCGCCGGGCGGCGGATACTGCGAGTACGCCAGCCGGGCCCGTGAAGGCCTCCGAACGCCCGTGAAGGCCTCCGAACAGTGAGGACGGATGCCATGCCGCAGGAACAGCACGAGGAATACCTGATCGACGAGACCGCCGAGACCGTCGAGCCCGACGAGCAGGCACCCGAGGGCGACACGTACGACGAGGTGGCCGAACGCCGGGCCGTCGGCGCGGACCCGGCGACCAACGTCGCGGACGTCGTGGAACAGACCCAGCCGGTCCGGCACGACGAGGAGGAGTACCGGGAGTAGCGGGGCCCCCGGGAGCGGAGCGGGAGCAGAGGGCCCGGAGCGGCTACAGGGCCCGGCGCCGTTGCAGCCAGGCCAGGGCCGCCCAGCCCGGCAGCACCGGGAGGATCAGTGTCAGCAGGCGGAACAGCGCCACCGCGGCCAGCTCGCCGCCCGGCTCCATCGACGTGGTCTGCTGGAGCAGCGTGAGCAGCATCCCGTCCACCGCACCGGCCCCGCCCGGGGTCGGCGCCGCGCTGCCCACCGCGTTGCCCACCAGGAACACCACCGCGACCGCGGCGAAGGACGGCTCCCGGCCGATCGCCCGGACACAGCAGTACAGGCAGGTGATCAGGCAGATCGACACCAGCAGCTGCCCGGTCACCCCCACCGCCAGTTTGGACGGGCTGCGCAGCAGGTCCAGCAGGCGCGGCACCACCTCGGCCGTCAGCGGCCGCAGCCGCGTCGCCAGCCACCGCCGGGCCGCCGGGATCGCCGACACCACCGCGAGCAGCGCCGCCGCCCCCGCCAGCCCGCCGACCACCGCGGGCAGCGCGTCCAGCTCGGAGCTGCCCGGGACGAAGTCCAGGAGGTAGACGAAGGCGCCGAGCTGCAACAGGTGCAGCACCAGCCCGATCAGGTTCCCGACGCCGACGCTGGACAGCGCCTGCGCGGTCGGGATCCCGGCCCGCTGCAACAGGCGGGTGTTCAGCGCGATCCCGCCGACGCCGCCGGGCGACACCAGCTTCACGAACGACCCGGCCACCTGCGCCAGTACCGCGTTGCGGAAGTCCAGCCGTTCCGGGACGAAGCCCACGAAGCCCATCGCCGCCGCGACGTGGCTGGCCGCCGCCGCGGCCAGCGCCAGCAGCAGCCACCAGGGATCGGCGTCCGCCAGCGCGGAGACCGGGTTGTCCTCCGCCGCGAACAGCTGCGGGATCAGCAGCCAGCCGGCCACCACCCCGCCCACGACGACCAGCAGGGTCCGCGGCCGCAGCCGCTCCAGCCGCACCGGCCGACCCACCACTCGCGGGCGGGTGCGCAGGACCTCGGCGCGGATCTCGTCGAGCAGGCCGCTGGGGGCGGGGGTGTGGTGCTCGGGGGCCGGCTCGGTGGTGGCGGCCTCCGGGGGCGCCGGGGAAGCGGTGGTGGCGACGGGCCCGTTGCCGCCGGTGGGGGAGCCGGCCTCGGCCGCGACCGCGTCCCCGCCCCCGGCCGCACCACCGGCACCGTCGGCACCGAAGGCACCGCCCGCACCGGGAGCACCGCCCGACGGCTCGGCGGCCCGGGCGCCGGTGCGCTTCGCGTGCTGTTTGAGGGCGCGGCGGGTGGTGTGGGTGAGGGCGATGGGCTGGAGCAGGGGGAGTGCGGCGCCGACGGGGTCGGGGCCGAGGACGGCGGTGGCCGTGCGGACGGAGCGGGCGGCGCCGGCGCGCAGGGCGAGGGTGGTGAGGAGCTGGGCGAGGTCGCAGTGGAGGACGAGTTCGGTGGCGGCGATGTCGCCGTCGGCGAAGTCGACCAGGTGCACCGCGCCCGAGTCGTCGATCAGCAGGGAGGAGGGGACGAGCGCGCGGTGGGCGATCTCGCGGCGCTGGAGCAGGGCGAGCTGCCGCCAGGCGTCGGTGAGCAGCTCGTCGGTGATCTCCTCGTCGGGGAGCTCGTCCAGGGTGCGCCCGGCCAGCCGCTCGTACGCGATGAGGGCGGTGTCCTGGCCGATGCCGGCGGTGGCGGCGATGCGGCGGGTGCGGACGCCGGCCGCGAGGGCCGCGTACGCGACCAGGGCCTCGTGCTCCAGCCCGGTGCGGGGGGAGCGCAGGACGCGCGGGTCGGGGGCGGTGCGCAGCCGCAGCCGGCGCCAGGCGCGCTGGACGGCGGCGGCGGTGACGGCCTGCCGGTCGAGGAGCTGGACGTCGAGGTCGGGGCGGTCGTCGGCCTGGCGGACCAGGTAGCGGTCGGGGCCGGCCGGCTGGGCCTCGACCGGGCGCAGGCCGCTGTCGCGCAGGGCGCGCAGGACCTCGCCGGGCCGGGGGCAGGGGTCGGGGGTGCCGACCGCGTACAGGGTGCCGTGGGCGCCGGTCCAGCCGATCAGCAGCCCGAGCAGGAGCGCGGTGGGGGTGGCGTACCCGCCGGTCAGTCCGGCGAGGCCGGAGAGGGCGAGGACGGTCCAGGGCAGGCGGCGTTCCCGGCTGCCGGAGGCGGTCATGAAGGCGAGGACCGGCGCGAGGTAGCCGTAGACGGGCTCGGTGTGCCCGAGTCCGCCGTCGGGCAGCGCGTGGGTGAGCGCGGTGAGCAGCGAGAGCGGGGCGAGGTCGTCGGCCCACAGGTCCAGGCCGAGGGTGGCGCCGTACGCGAGGACGGCGGCGAGCAGTCCGTCGGAGACCTGCTGGACGGCGCGCCGCCGGTCGGGGCCCAGCAGCCGGCGGACGGCGAGGCCAACCGGGAGCAGCAGCACGGCGGCGGTGGTGAGCCCGCCGGCCAGGCTCGCCAGCGGGCGCGGCACCAGCGCGGCCGCCTCGGCGACGTCGGCGGCGATGCCGCCGGTGGTGGCGCGGGCGTAGTCGGCGAGCAGCAGGGTGAGGGCGATGGCGAACAGGCCGCCGATCAGCCGGATCAGGGCGACGGGCTGCCGGACCCGGTCGGTGGCGGGCAGCGGGCGGGCCCGGAACCGGCCGGGTCCGGGGCCGGTCTGCTCGGGTATCCGGGCGGTGGCCGTTCCGGTGCCGCCGTCGGCCGGTACCCCGATCCGTTCGTCGCCGCCGTCGGCCGGTGCGCCGGTCCGTTCGTCGTCGCGGGCGCTGTCACCGCTGCCGCGTTTCCGCCGCGCGGGCGCACCGCCCGGGTCGCCCCCGCCGGTGTCGCCGTCCGTTCTCCCCGTCACGATCGCCACGGATGGCATGCTCCCATGCCACCCGTGGGCGAGGAGTGGGGATTGCGCAGTGCCGGTACGACGGGGCCTTAGGCCTGGCGGGTCGGCAGGACGACCAGGTGGCGCAGGTTGACGTGCCGGGGGCGGCTGACGGTGTACACGATGAGGTCGGCGACGTCCTCGGCCGCGAGGGCCGGGATGGCGTCGAACATGCCGCCGAGCTGTTCGCGCAGCACCGGGTTGTCGATGTGCCCGGCGAGTTCGGTGTCGGTCAGTCCGGGCTCGATCGCGCTGACCCGGACGTCGCGCGGGCCGAACTCGCTGCGCAGGGCGGCGGACAGCTGGGTGAGCGCGGCCTTGGTGGCCCCGTACACCGCGTAGTCGGGGAAGACCACGTGCGAGGCGATCGAGGAGACGTTGACCAGGTCGGCGGTGCGGCCCTCGGCGGCGGCCGCGGTGAGGTCGGAGCCGAAGGCGCGGACGATCCGCAGCGCGCCGGTGAGGTTGGTGTCCACCATGCGGGTCCACTCGTCGATCCGGCCGTCGGCGAGCGGGTTGGGCAGCATCACCCCGGCGTTGTTGACCACCAGGTCGACCGGGCCGTAGGCGTCGTGGACGGCCTTCGCGGCGGCGTCCACCGAGGCCTGGTCGGTGACGTCGGCGGTGACGGCGAGGGCCTGCCCGCCCGCGGCGGCGATCTCCTCGGCGAGGGAGTCCAGCCGCTCGGTGCGGCGGGCGAGCAGGGCGACCCGGGCGCCGGAGGCGGCGAGCAGCCGGGCGGTGGCGGCGCCCATGCCGCTGGCGGCCCCGGTGACGACGGCGGTGCGGGCGGCGAGGGACGGGTGGCTCATCGGGGGCTCCAGAGGGTTCGGCCGGGCTGACGCCGACCACTCTGCGCGGGCCGCGGCCGGCTACCCAGGGGTGCGTTCCTCCCGGGCACCGCCAGCCTGGGACGGGCCTACCCGGGACGGGCCATCCCGGGACCGGGGAGCCTGGGAGAACCGGTGCCACCCTCGGGACACCCCTCCGCGGCTACCCTGCCCGGCATGGAGAACACCCTGGGGGACTTCCTCCGCTCGCGCCGGGCCCGGATCCTGCCGGAGGAGGTGGGCCTGCCCTCGCACGGCCGCCGCCGGGTGCGGGGCCTGCGCCGGGAGGAGGTGGCGCAGCTCGCGGGCGTCAGCGTCGACTACTACGTCCGGCTGGAGCAGGGCCGGGGCGGCAGCGCCTCGGACGCCGTGCTGGACGCGGTGGCCCGGGTGCTGCGGCTGGACGGGGTGGAGGCCGCGCACCTGCGCTCGCTGGTCCGTCCGCCCAAGGCGCCGGCCGCCTCCGCCGCCCGGATGCGGGGGCGGCAGCGGGTCCGGCCGGGGACGCGGCTGCTGCTGGACCTGATGACCGGGGTGCCGGCCTTCGTGCTGGGCCGCCGGATGGACGTGCAGGCCTGGAACGCGCTGGGCGACGCGGTGAACGGTTTCTCCACGCGTTCCGACGCCGGCCCGGACGGCCTGCCCAACCAGGCCCGGCACGCCTTCCTCGACCCGTCCGCCCGGGAGTACTACGGGCAGTGGGACGCGGTCGCCGCCGAGACCGTCGCCTTCCTGCGCCGGGACGCCGGACTGCACCCGGAGGACCCGGAGCTGGCCGCCCTGGTGGGCGAACTGTCGCTGCGCAGCGCGGAGTTCGTCCGGCTCTGGGCGGACCACCTGGTGCGGGAGAAGACCCACGGGGTCAAGCAGGTGAACCACCCGCTGGTCGGCGGACTCGACTTCGGCTACGAGACCCTGGGCGTCAACGGCTCGCCGGAGCAGCTGCTGGTCGTCTACACCGCCCCGGCGGACTCGCCCACCGCCCAGAAGCTGGCCCTGCTGGCGAGTTGGACGGCTCCGGGAGCGGCGGCCGGGGGCGCGGGAGCGGTGACCGAGGGTGCGGGAACGGACGGGGCGGCCGCCGAGGGGGCGGAAGCGCCCTGAGCGGGCGATCCGCGCCGGGGCGGCATAGCCTTTCAGTCATGAGCGCCTGCGAAGACCTCGCTCTGGCTCCTCAGGACATCGAGCCCCGGCCGCCCGCCGACGGTTGCGCCGACTGCCTGGCGCAGGGCCGCCGGGACTGGGTGCACCTGCGGATCTGCCTGGACTGCGGTCACATCGGCTGCTGCGACTTCTCGCCGCAGCGGCACGCGACCGCGCACTTCCACAACTCCTCCCACCCGGTGATCCGCTCGTACGAGCCGGGGGAGGACTGGCGTTGGTGCTTCGTCCACGAGGTCATGGGCTGAGGCGGCCGGCCCCGGACGGCGCCTCCACCTGCCCCCCGCGCGTACGGTGCCCATCCCTGTCCCCGTAGCGGCAGGTCGGCTTCTCCGCGGTGGCACGGGCCCGCAAGCCGGATAAAATCCGGACATAACGCCCGTGCGGCCCCTCCGGCCGGCATCCGTCCGGCCCGGAGGCCGACGAAGGGAGGCCGACGATGACCAAGCGAACGCCCGGCAGCACCGCCAAGCTCCGCCAGGGCACCCAGGACCTGCTGGAGCGCCGGGGCATGGCGAGCCCGCCCACCCGGCTCGCGCCGGAGCCGAGCGCCGGCTCGATGTCCTACGCCGCCGCCGGGTACGGCGTCGGCGAGGCCTTCCGGCACGGCGGCCGGGACGCGGCGGGCGCGACGGCGCACGCGGCCCCGGCGATGCACGCCGAGCTCAAGGGGCACCGGCACCGTGGCGCGGAGAAGCACTCCGCCCACTGAGTCGCGACGCGCGCGGGGGCGGGTGGCCGGATCGCGGCCGCCCGCCCCCGCCGCGTGATTCCCCGACGCCCGCCCCCGACGCCCGACCCCGACCCGCGATGCCTTGATCCCTGACGCGTGGTCAGGGGTGCGCTCGGGGAAGGTTCGGGGCCGTTCCCGGATGTCGCGGCCCGAGGCCGTCCCGAAGACTCTCTCCTGTCCGAGTGCCCGAGCCGCCGTCGGCCGGGCGGGCCGCCGACCAGGGCGGTCCGACTCCCGCCGGGCGAGCCGCCGTTGGAGAGACTCCCCATGAACAGCCCTGCCCGTACCGGTCGTTGGTCCGTCCTCGTGGCGACCGGCGCGCTGCTCGCCGCCGCCACCGTCGGCGTCGCCACGATCGGCGCCGCGACCCCGGCCCTGGCCGCGGCCGCCTCCCCGGCCGCCTCCCCGGCCACGTCCCCGAGTGCCGTCGACACCACCGCCTCAGCCACGGCCCGCCCCGGTCCGCTGGACCGGGAGTCGCTCGCCGAGACCCTCCACTCGCTGCCCGACGGCGTCACCGGCGCGCTGGTCCGGGTCGGCGGCCAGGACGCCCGGTGGCGCGGCACCTCGGGGGAGGACGTGCCGGCGAACGCCCGGTTCCGGATCGGCAGCGTCACCAAGGTGTTCACCGCGACGGTGCTGCTCCAGCTCGCCGGCGAGGGCAGGGTCGACCTGGACGGCACCGTCCAGCAGTACCTGCCCGGACTGCTGCCGGCCGACTACCCGCCGGTCACCGTACGGCAGTTGCTCAACCACACCAGCGGCCTGCCCGGGGGCGGCGGGATGACCTCCGGGGACGGCAGCACGGCGTGGTTCGCCGCGCACAAGGCGGTCTCCTACAGCCCGCAGCAGGTGGTGGCGGACATGCTCACCCAGCCGAGGAGCTTCGAGCCCGGCGCCGCCCAGCAGTACAACGGCAACAACTACTTCGTCGCCGCGCTGGTGATCGAGAAGGTCACCGGAGACGACTACGCCGACCAGGTGCGGCGGCGCATCACCGGCCCGCTCGGCCTGCACGCCACCTACGTCCCGGCCGCCGACGACCTGACCATCCGCGGCCCGCACGCCACCGGCTACGTGGACGTCCGGAACGCCGACGGCAGCACCGCCCGGGTGGACGTCACCGAGCAGAGCCCGTACCCGTGGGCCGAGGGCGGCATGATCTCCTCCGCCGCCGACCTGGAGCGGTTCTTCGAGGCGCTCTACCGCGGCCGGCTGCTGCGGCCCGCCCAGCAGGCCGAGGTGTTCGCCGTCCCGGAGCTGTTGAACGACCACAACAAGAACTGCGAGATCGGCCCGACCGCCGGGCACGCCTGCTACAGCACGGCCGGCCTGCTGCGCACCGTCCTGCCGAACGGCACCGAGGTCTGGGGCAAGAACGGCTCCCGGCCCGGCTACACCACCGGCGTCTTCGCCACCCGCGACTTCTCCCGCAGCGTGGTCATCGGGCTCAACCCGACCGGCATCACCGGCGAGGAGTTCCCCACCCTGTGGAAGCTGGTGACCACCGGTTTCGGCTCCGGCCAGGCGTACGGGCAGCACTGAGCCCCGCCGCTCCCGGGCGGCCGGAGCGGCCGAACCCGGTCGCGAGCGCCGCTGTCAGTGGGGTGCGCTACGTTCGTCGCGTTCACCAGGGCACACGGCAGGACGACGGGGGCGGGCGCACGATGGCCGACGTGATCACGGAGGAGCCGGTCGAGCTCCAACTGGAGCGGTACCGCACCGAGCTGACCGGCTACTGCTATCGCATGCTCGGCTCGGTCTTCGAGGCCGAGGACGCGGTGCAGGAGACCATGGTCCGCGCCTGGCGCGGGCACCGGGGCTTCGAGGGGCGGGCCGCGCTGCGCTCCTGGCTGTACCGAATAGCCACCAACGTCTGCCTGGACGCGCTGAACGGCCGCAACGGCCGGGCCCGGCCGATGGACCTGGCCGGCCCGGTCACGGTGGCCGCCGCGCACGGCACCCAGCTGCCCGAGGTGACGTGGATCGGTCCGGCGCCGGACGGCCGGGTGCTGCCCGAGACGGGGGATCCGGCCGAGGTGGCCGCCCAGCGGGAGTCGGTGAAGCTGGCCTTCGTCGCCGTGCTCCAGCGGCTCGCGCCCCGGCAGCGGGCGGTGCTGATCCTGCGCGAGGTGCTCGGCTGGAAGGCCGCCGAGGTGGCCGAACTGCTCGGCGTCACGGTGGCCTCGGTCAACAGCGCGCTCCAGCGCGCCCGGGCGGTGCTCGCCACCGACGCCCCGGCGGTCCGGCCGGCCCCCGCGCTGGACGAGGACCACCGCGCGCTGCTGGACCGCTACGTCCGCGCCTTCGAGGCGTACGACATGGACGGCCTCGCCGCGCTGCTGCACGAGGACGTCACGCTCAACATGCCGCCGTTCTCGATGTGGCTGCGCGGGCAGGAGGAGATCCGCGACTGGATGCTGGGCCCCGGGCACGGCTGCCGCGGTTCCCGGCTGCTCCCGGTGACGGCCAACGGCGCCCGGGCCTTCGGCCAGTACCGGCCGAGCCCGGGGGGCGGGTACGAACCGTGGTCGCTGATCACGCTGGAGGTGTCAGGGGGCCGGATCACCGGGGTCACCAACTTCCTGGACACCGAGGCGCTCTTCCCGCTCTTCGGCCTCCCGCCCCGGCTGGCGGCCGAGTAGCTCCACCAGGGCCGCGTCGTCCAGCGGATCGTCGGCCAGCGGGTCGTCGGCCAGCGGGTCGTCGTCGATCGGGGTGCCGTTCAGCGGGTCGTCGGCCAGTGGACCGTCCGGCCCCGGGAACAGCGCCGCGAGCCCGCTGAACACGAGCAGCTCCCGCAGCGGGCCGCTCGCGTTCAGCAGCACCACGCCCACCCGGTGCCGGGCGGCGGCCAGCCGGAGCCGGGCGAGGGCGTCGACGAGGGCGAGGTCGGGGGCGGTCAGCGCGCCCAGGTCACAGGTCAGTACGGCGTCGTACGGTGTGGTCCTCATGCGGGTTGGACCGTCGCGGCGCCGCCGACTCATCGGTCCGGGGGCGAATCCGCCGCTCGGGTCCGGCGTCCGGTGGCAGAGTGGGACGACCGAACCGCCCTGCCCCAGGAGAAGCACCGTGACGGCTGAGCCCTTGAAGTCCCGTGAGGAATGGCTGGCGTCCCTGCCCCGGATCTACGCGGCGGCGGGCTGCCTGCTGCGGGACGAGTCCGGCCGGATCCTGATCGTGAAGGCCGGGTACCGCGAGCACTGGCAGTTCCCGGGCGGCACGATCGACCTCGGTGAGGGCCCGGTCGAGTGCGCCGTGCGGGAGCTGGAGGAGGAGACCGGGATCGTCCAGGCGGCGGGCGAGCTGCTGGCCATCTCCTGGACCCACGCCTCGGCCGAACTCGACCACCCCGCCCAGCACTTCATGTTCGACTTCGGCACCGTCCCGGACGGCACCCCCGTGACCGTCCCGGCCGGTGAGCTGGACGACTACCGCTGGGTCGCCGTCGAGGAGGCGCTGGACCTGCTCGGCCCGGCCCGTTCGGCCCGGCTGCGGGCGGCGCTGGAGGCGGCGGCCGACGGTCGAGTCCGTATCGTCACCACCCACGTCTCCGGCTTCTGATCCGACTGCCGACCCGGGTTCCGCGCCGGGTTCTGCGCCGGGGTCCGAGCCGGGTTCTGGGTGGAAGTGCCCTGCGCCGGGCGGGAGTTCCGTCCGGCGCAGGGCTCCGGCGGCTCACTGCTGAGGATCGGACTCCGTGTTCCGGGCGGCGATGACGGCGGCGATCGCCTCCGCGACGAAGGTCTCCGCCTCCGACTTGTCGACCTTCAGCCCGGCCAGCACGCCCTGGCCGTTCTCCTGCTCCAGCAGCGCGAGCAGGATGTGCTCGGTGCCGACGTAGTTGTGCCCGAGCTTGAGCGCCTCGCGGAAGGTCAGTTCCAGCGCCTTCTTGCTCTCGGCGTCGAACGGGATCAGCGCGGGCAGTTCGGCGGCGGCGGCCGGCAGGGCGGCGCCGGCCACCGCCCGCAGGGCCTCCGGGGTGACGCCCTGGGCGGCGAGCGCCTTCGCGCCGATGCCCTCGGGCTCGGTGATCAGGCCGAGCAGCAGGTGCTCCGTGGTGATCTCGGGGTTGCCCGCCTTGCGGGCCTCCTCCTGTGAGGCCACCACGACCTTGCGGGCCCGGGGGGTGAACCGGCTGAAGCCCTGGCTGGGGTCGAGGTCGTTGGGGGTGCCCGGGTCCTTGGGGACGAACCGCTTCTGGGCGGCCTGCTTGCTGACGCCCATGCTGCGGCCGATGTCGGTCCAGGACGCGCCGGAGCGGCGGGCCTGGTCGACGAAGTGGCCGATGAGGTGGTCGGCGAGGTCGCCGAGGTGGTCGGCGGCGATGACCGCGTCGGAGAGCTGGTCGAGCGCGTCGGGGTGGACCTTCTTGATCGCGGCGATCAGGTCGTCGAGGCGCAGCGGAGTGCTGTTGGGAACAACGGGATTCTCCATGCGTCAACCGTAGGTTGTCGATCCGAGGATCGTCAACCATTGGTTGACGCTATTCGCGAGTGGTGTTCCGGCGTCCTCAGGCGTCCGGCAGCAGTCGCTGTCGGACGGCGGCGATCCGCTCGGGCGCGACACCCGCCGCGAGCAGGTAGCCGTCCGGGTCGAACCCGTCGAGCGCCGCCGCCAGCGCGGCCTCGGCGGTGGTCCCGGCCTCGGCGAGCGCCGCGTCGATCCGGCGGAACGGGTCCGGCAGGCCCAGCATCCCGTACAGCGGGCGGATGTTGGGGCCGCTCAGCAGGTAGTCCCCGGCGATCGCGTCCCGGTCGACCCCGGCCAGGGCGAGCAGCAGCAGGGCGGCCAGGCCGGTGCGGTCACGGCCGGCGCCGCAGTGCACGACCACGCCGCCGGGGCGGGCGCCGGCGATCGCGGAGACCAGCGCGGCGGCGGCGTGCGGGCAGTGGTCCAGGTACGGGCGGAGCGCGAGCGGGGTGCCGTCCAGCTGTCCGTGGGCCTCCCACCAGGCGGGGCCGGCCAGCTCGTCCAGCGGGACGCGGATCAGCTCGACGTCGTCGGGGAGCGGGAGGAGCGGCTTGTACTCCTCGGCGTTGCGCAGGTCGACCACGGTACGGACATCGTGGTCGAGGAGGGCGTCCCAGCCCTCGGCGGTGAGGCGGTCCAGGTTGTCCGCCCGGACTATCGCGCCCCGGGCGGTGAGTCGGCCGGAGGCGGTGGGCAGTCCGCCCAGGTCGCGGACGTTCAGGCAGCCGTCCCAGACGAGCGTGCGGTCCTCGGTACTGCTCGGCGCGTGCGTCGTCCGGTTCATGGGGCTCCCCGTTTCCTCGTCGGGGGTCCCGTTACCCCCTCGTTATGAACGACTCCCGGGAGATCCGGATGGTTCCTCGCTGTTCGAGTCCTCGGAACCGGCTGTTCAGAGAAGGAGGCGGGAGGAGTGGCCGCCCGCTCAGGCGGCGGTCGGGGCCTCGGCCTCGGCGCCGACCAGCCGCTCCATCGGCTCGACCGCGATCTGACCGAGCATCGAACCGCCCACGATCGCGCCGACCAGGAAGACGGTGGACAGCCAGGCCATGGTCGACACCGGCAGGGTGAAGGCGCCGACCACCCGGGCCGCGCACTCGGCCAGCAGCGCGGTGCCCCAGATGGCCGAGAACAGGCGCTCGTGGCGGTGGAAGGCCCGCGACCCGGCCGCCCGGCCCTCGACCAGGCGCTGCCAGGCGGCGGCGCGCTCCCGTCGGCCCTTGGTGACGAAGGGCATCAGCATCGGGGTCATCACCGGCCGGCCGATCAGCGCGGAGACCAGGATCGCCACCGCCACGGTGCCGCTCAGCCCGCCGTCCTTGGCGATCATCATCCGGGCGTCGCCGGTGACGAAGGTCAGCGCCAGGCCCGCCAGGTTGACGGCCAGCATCAGGGAGGCCCACAGGTTGAGCCTGCGCTCGGACAGCAGGCCGAGGACGGTCCGGGCGGCCGGGAAGGCGGTGCTCCAGGCCAGTGCGGCGAACTCGCTCAGGCCGAGGGCCGAGTGCAGCAGGTAGTAGCCGGCCAGCGGGGCGACCACGTCGAGGGCGAGCGGGCGGAGCCCGGAGACCAGCGGGTTGGGGGCCTTGGCGTGGGCGGCGCCGGTGGCCGCGGTTCCGATGGCGGCGGCGACCGGGGAGGCGACGGTGCTGGTGACGGCGGCGGCACTGACGGTCTGGCTCACGGTGGGTTCCTCCCCGGCTGGTGGCCGCGGGCCACTGCCCGCGTCGTGCCTCCAGTCTTTCCGTCCGACCCTCCGTCAGAGCAGTGCCGTCCGTTGCGTCATCCGCGTGACAGTTGTCATGGTGAGCGCCGTGACACCGCCTCCGACCTGCGGCTTTCCGCTCCCGGGCGGCCCTAGTCCTCGGCGGGGAAGGTCCACAGCTCGCGGCCCAGGGTGTCCAGGCAGCGGACGGTGCGGAAGCGCTCGTCCCCGGCGGACAGGAAGCCCCGCGCGACGCCCGCCAGGACGGTCCGGGCGACGCCGTCGCCCCGGGTCCAGGCGCCGGTCAGCAGCAGGGCCTTGTCGGCCAGCTCGGCGCGCCGCACCCGGGCCACCGAGGCGGCCTCCAGCGCGGCGTTGACCGTTTCCAGCTCGGTGGGGAGGAGGTACGTCTCGCCGGTGGGAGCGCGGTCCGCCTCGGCCCGGCGCCGCAGTTCGGGCAGGCCGTAGTGGCGGACGGCGGCGACGGCGTCGTCCAGCGGGAGCTGCCAGCGCGGTCCGGGCAGCACCTCCCACCAGACGTCCTCGCCGACCGGCAGCACCTCGCCGATCCTGGCCCGCCAGGTCTCGAAGCCGTACCGGGTGCGCGGGTCGGGCCGGTGGCCGGGGAGGTCCGCGACGGTCCAGTCGGTGCGGCGGACCACGCTGAGGTCGAAGGTGAAGGGCACCCGGTCGGCGGCGGGGCGCTCGACCAGGCCGAGCAGCAGCCAGTGGGTCTCGTCCGGCAGGCTGAAGGTCCGGCGCCACCCGGTGAGGCCCAGGGCGCGCAGGGCGGGGGCGAGGTGCTCGCGCAGGCCCTTCGCGTGGAGCTCGCGGAGCTCGTGGGCGGTCGTCATCGCGGTCTTTCCCTGCTGGTCGTGCTGCCGGTGGAGGGCGTCGGCGGTGCCGGCTCCCCGCCCCTGCCGGGCCGGCCGGCGGCGGTCCCCGGCGCGACGGCTCGTACCGCCGGGGAGGGGCGTGCGACCGGGGCCCGCACGGGTCGTGCGTGCGCCCTCGGGCACGGCGGGGCCGGGTGGCGGGCCGGGTGCGTCGGCGGCCCCGGCGTCCGGGGCGTCGGCGGCCCGGACTGCTTCGCCTACCGACAACGTAGGCCGGGCGGGCCCCTTCGGGCCGTGGGCGAACGGCAGCAGTCCTCGGGACCTTGGCCCCGGCCGGACCGGTCCTTCGGCCGGAGCCGAAGTGTTCGCCCGAATGGCGCATCATGTGGCGGGTGCAGAGTGCAGAGCGCCCCGGAGCGGGCACCGACGGCCCCGTCGGCCGGTCCGGACCAGTACCACCCGCCGGCCTGCCACCGGGCCCGGCGGCCGCCGCTCCCCCCGATCTGACGGAGGCGGTGCGGGCCGCGCAGGGCGGGGACGAGGAGGCGTTCCGGCTGCTGTTCCGGACCGTCCAGCCGGGCCTGCTGCGCTACCTGCGGGTGCTGGTCGGCGGTCGGCCGGAGGGTGCCCAGGACGCCGAGGACATCGCCTCCGAGGCCTGGCTGCAGATCGCCCGCGACCTGCGCGGCTTCTCCGGCGACGGGGACGGCTTCCGCGGCTGGGCCGCCACCATCGCCCGCCACCGCGCCCTCGACCACCTGCGCGCCCGGCGCCGCCGTCCGGTCGCCGACCTGCCCTTCGAGCAGCTGGTCGAGCTGGCGGCGGGGGACGACACGGCGCGGGCGGCGCTGGCCACGGTCGGCACCGCCGACGCGCTGGCCCTGATCTCCCGGCTGCCGCGCGACCAGGCCGAGGCCGTGCTGCTGCGGGTGGTCATGGAGCTGGACGCGGAGAGCGCCGCCCGGGTGCTCGGCAAGCGGGCCGGCAGCGTCCGGATGGCCGCGCACCGGGGGCTGCGGCGGCTGGCCAAGCTGGTCGAGCCGCTCGCGTCCGGGGGCGGCATCCCGGCGGCCCGGAGCGGCGAGGTGGCGGCCCGGGGCAGCGGGGTAACGGGCGGCGCCGGAGCCGGAACGGCCGAGGGAACGGTGGACGGAACGGCGGACACGGCGGCGGCCGGAGTGGGCGCGGGCGAGGCCGCCGGGCGACCCGCGGGGAAACCCGCGAAAAAAAGTTCTCCGCAGGGTGTGACAGAACGCCGGGCCGCGACGCTGAAGGACATGAGATGAGCACCAACCGATCCCGTCGGATCGACCGTGATGCCGCCGAGCAGCTGCTCGGTGGTGCCGTGGGCGGCCCGTCGGCCGGGCAGGACGCCTCGCTCACCGGACCGGACGGCGGTCCCGGGCAGCTCGCCCGGGTGCTCGCCGCGGCCGCCGCCCCCGCGACGGCCGGCGAACTGGCCGGGGAGGAGGCCGCCCTGGCCGCGTTCCGGGAGGCGAGTCTCACGCCCGACCCGACAGTGACCCCCGTCCGGAGACGATCGATGGCAACCGCCGCGCTGGCCAGGGCCTTCAGCACGAAGGCCACCGCCGTCGTGCTCGGCGCCACCGCGCTGTGCGGTGTCGCCGTCGCCGCCGGCACCGGCAACCTGCCGTCCGCCCTGGGCGGTGGCCCGTCCGCGCCGGAGCACACGCTCGCCGGCCAGGACGCGGCCACCGGTCCCGCGGCGGGCTCGCCCGCTGCCGGACCGTCCGCGGGTGCGGCCCCGTACGGTGCCGTGGCGTCCGGCTCCGCCCGTCCGTCCGGCAGTGCCTCCGCCGGACCGCAGGCGGTCGTCCCGTCCGACCCCGCGACGCCCGGCACCCCCTCCGCCGAGAGGCGCGGCGGCCGTTCGGCCGTCCCGCCCGCACTGCTCGGCCTCTGCACCGGCTTCACCGACCGTACGGCCAAGGGCGACCGCCCGGCCCGGCTGGTCGGCGATCCGCTGTACGGCCCGCTGGTCACGGCGGCCGGCGGCGCGGACCGGGTGGCGGACTACTGCGAGGCCGCGCTCGACGACGAGGACGGCGACCACCAGGGCGCCGGCACCCCGACGGGCGACCCCGGCCGCGGCGGCACCGGCAAGGGGAACGGCAGCGCCAACAGCGGCGGCAACGGCAACGCCAACAGCGGTGGCAACGGAGGCAATGCCGACGGCAACGCCAACGGCAACGCCAACGGAGGCCGTGGCAACGCCACCAGCGGCGGCAACGGCGAGGACGGCGGCGGCAACGGGACCAGACCGGGCAAGCCCGGCGTGACCGTGCCCCCGCCACCGGGCGCCGTCCCCCCGTCGGACGTCCGCCCGAGCAGGTCCGCCCGGCCCGGGAACGAGCAGTAGGCCGGGAGACACCCCCCCAGGACTCCGGGTGGGCGGCGAGCGACTCCCCCCGGGCTCGCCGCCCACCCGGAACAGCACCACCCGAAGTACCGCACCACCCGCAGGAAGCAGTACCACCCGAAGACCCCCGGGTGGCCGGTCGGCTCCCCCGTGCCAACC
>NZ_JBHUAL010000015.1:0-73184 GCF_042789775.1 Kitasatospora sp. NPDC056800
CACCGCGTCCCACCCACGGCTTCCAGGCCGGGCCGGCCGCGGCGGTAGGTCGCGCCCTAACGTACACCTCGGTGGAGGGCCGGGGCTTGGATATGGTCGGCCCGGCCACTCGACGCTTTCCGGCGCCGTCCCGACGCAGCCGGTGAGAGCGGGCGGGAGGTCACGACAGCGGGTGGGTCGGGACCGGACTGACCTCCTGGATCTCGGCATGGGCCTTGGTGAGCAGCTGCGAGGCGAGCTCGTTGAGCGCGCGGGCCCCCGCGATCTCCTCGCCGACCCTCAGCTGTTCCGGGTCGGAGGGGTGGCGGCTGCTGTAGCCGTGGGCGCGCAGTTCGCTCCCGTCGCGCAGCCGCAGCAGTGCGGCGGCGCTGGTCCGTGCCCCCTCTTCGCGGAACTCCATCTCGATGTGCCAACCGACCAGAGTCTGCATGGCGGATCACCTCCATCGGTTACCCCTCCAGAGTGCGCCGCACCCACCGTGAACACCAGGCCAGCCGGTCCGGGCGGCATCGGGGGCGACATCGGCGCTGAGTTGAACACGTTCAACTCAGCCGCGTAGAGTCGGCGGCGCAAGCTATTTGAACGCGTTCAAGGGGGTGTGTCCACGATGGCTTCGCTCACGACGGCTGTGTCCGCGATGGGCCCGGGCACCACGGAACTGGTCGACCTGCTGGTCCTGCTCGGCATGGGAGCCGTCATCCCACTCGGCCTCGCCCTGGTCGACGAGCCCGGCCTCGCCCTGGTCCGCCGACTCTGGCCGCTCGCCGCCGTCCCCGGCGCGCTCTCGCTCTGGCTGCCCCGCGGCGGCGGCCTCGCCACCGGCTGCGCCCTGCTCTACGCGCTCGGCACCCTGGCCGTCGCCCTGCACGCCCCCCTGCGGCTGGCCCGCACCCGCTCGCTCGCACCCGCCGAGGTCGCGGTACTCACCGCGCTCGCCGCACCCTCGGTCGCCGGGGTCGCCCTGGTCGCCGAACGCTCCGGCTACCCGCTGTTCGGCTTCGAACCGCACATCCTGGCGCTCACCGTCCCGCACTTCCACTACGCCGGGTTCACCGCCGCCCTGGTCGCCGGACTGGTCTGCCGCGCCGCCCGCCCGGGCTCCGCCCCGGCCCGCAGCGCGGCCCTCAGCGTCCCGGCGGGCACCCTGCTGGTACTGGCCGGGTACTTCCTCGGCAACTGGTGGCAGTTCGCCGGAGCCGCCGTCCTGACCACCGGAATGTGGCTGGTCGGCCTGGTCACCTGGCGCGACCTGCGCCCCCGCACCGGCGACCGGACCACCACCCGGCTGCTCGCCGCCTCCTCGGCCGTCCTCGCGCTCACCATGCTGCTCGCCCTGTGGTGGGCACTCGGCCGGGCCGCCGGACTCCCCCACCCCACCCTGACCTGGATGGCCGCCACCCACGGCGTCGGCAACGCGCTCGGCTTCGCCCTCTGCGCGCTGCTCGCCTGGCGCCGGATCACCGCGGACCGGACCGACGCCACCCGGACCGACACGACGGAGACCCCCCGATGAACGACTACAGCTACCCCGAGCAGGGCGCCAGCCGCACCGGCCACCTCCCCGCCGGCTACAACCACCTGCGGCACAGCGCCCTCATCGGCCACGGCCGCCCCGCCCTGGAAGCCGCCGGCGCCGCCCTGCTCGACTGGCGGATGCACCGGCTCGCGGGCGTCCGCATCGACGCGACGGCCGACCGCGCCGCCCCCGGCGTCGCCGTGCACTGCGCCATCGGCCTCGGCCCCCTGCGGGCCGGCGCCCCCAACCGGGTCCTGGCCACGGTCGACGGCCCGGACCGGTACGGCTTCACCTACGGCACCAGGACCGGCCACCTGGCCCAAGGCGAGGAGACCTTCCTGGTCGAACTCACCCCCGACGGCGAAGTCCGCTTCTCCGTCACCGCCTTCAGCCGCCCCGTCGCCTGGTACGCCCGCCTCGCCGGCCCACTCCTCCCCCTCGCCCAACGCGCCTTCGCCCACCACTGCGGACGCGTCCTCACCCGCATCGCCACCCAGGCCACCTGACCGGCGCCCCACCGTCATCAACCCCCGATCCCCCCGGCACACCCCCGCTCGCCACCACCGTCATCAACCAGCCCGCCTGACACTTCGGGCCCACACTCACCCACATCGCGGCGCAGACCGCCCAGGCGATGGCGGAGTGGCCACCCGAGCGCCTCGCGAAGGCCAGCCGGACGGCGGCCCGGTCCAGCGGCCACCACCCGACGGCAGAGGCCAGTCGGGAGAAGCTCTGCCCAAAACCGAAGGCCCGCAACTGGCCCCACATCCCGACACACGCCGTCCGGACGACGGCGGGAGGCGTCGGCGGGCTGGCTGGCTGGTTGAGCCCCCGAGCCATGGCCATGGCCGGTCGGATGGCAAAAGCCGATCAGGTGGCGTGCTGATTGAGCGGCACTCCGCCCGACGATGTGGGCTCGTACCGGCCCGCAGTGCGGCACCGACCACCGGGGCGACGGCGGAGGGCTCCGGCTGGGCAGCAGAGCCACCCGAACGCCTCCCGGAGGCCAGTCGGATGGCGAGCCGTTCGAGCACAACCGCCCAACAGCAAAGGCTGGTCGGGCGGTGGAGGCGGGCATCGGCTGGATGGCAGGGCCACCCGAGCGCCTCGCGGACGCCGGTCGGATGGCGATCAGGTCGAACACAACCACCCGACGGCAAAGGCTGGTTGGATGGCGCTCTACCCGAATCCGCAGGCCCTCACTGGCCCGCAGCGCGGCGCAGACCGCCTGGAGGGGCACCTCACCGCCACCACCATCAACCAACCAGTCCACCTGGCCCACTCATTCACCAACCCATGGCCGCCCGCCGCTGCGGCCCGAACTCGTCCCCGTCGCGGCACCGACCACCGGGGCGACGGCGGAGGGCTCCGGCTGGGCGGCAGGACCACTCAAGTACCTTGCGGGGGCCGGTCGGATAGCGAGCCGGTCGAGCACAACCGCCCAACACCAAGGACTGGTCGGGCGGTGGAGACCGGTCGGGAGGAGTTCTGCCTGACACAGCCGGCCCGCACTGGCCCACATCGCGGCACAGGCCGGCCGAGCGACGGCGGCGGGCATCGGCTGGATGGCAGGGCCACCCGAGCCATGGTGAAGGCCGACTGGACGACGGCCGCCGGGCAGCGGAGGTCGATTGAGGGCGGCGCTCCGCCCGACACAGCCAGCCCACACTCACCCGCATCACGGCGCAGACCGCCCAGGCGATGGCGGAGGCCGGTCGGAGGGTGAGCCGGCTGGACGGCAGCCGCGAGGTGGGCGGCCGAGGCCGAGCAGGTGGTGGCGGAGGCCGGCTGGGTCCAGGGCGGGGGTGGGGCGTAAAACGGCTGGTCGGGGCGGGGGTGTGTTCGGGATGATCGGCGGATGATGTCGATGCGGCCGGTCCTGGAGATCTTCGCCTCCGACGGCTTCACGCTCTGGCCGACGGCCGAGCTCGGGCCGTACGGGGATCTCGCGCTGGACGGGCGGTTGACGTCGGACGAGGTGGGCACGGCGGTGTGGCGGCTGGCGGACTGCAACGACGTCGAGCCCGACCCCGGGCAGGCCGAGGGGCGCGGTCCCCGGCCGGCGGACCCGTTGGACGCGTTCCTGCACGCGCTGTCGACCGAGCCGCACCCGTACGCCCCCGGCGGGCTGGTGGTGGCCGACTCCGCCACCGGCGCCGTCTTCAGGCCGGGCTGCTGCAACGGGCTGGAGGACTGGCGCGAGTGGCTGGACGTCACGGACGGGTCCGGCACCGCCTGGTTCGGCCACGACCCCGATGCCCGGGCCGAGTGCGTCGGCCGGGTGGTCCGGCTGACCCAGGACGCCGAGGGCGACGAGGGCCCGGTGGTCGAGTTGCCGGTGGACGAGCTGCGCCGGCTGCTCGCCGGAGCCGAGCGGGACCTGCGCGACTTCTTCGCGCTCGCGGCGGGCTGGGCCGAGCGGCAGCTGCCCGGGCACGCCGCCGCCGTCACCGCCGCGCTCGCCCGAGCCCTGGACCTGGACCTGGACCTGGACCCGGACCTGAAGCCGCCGTCATGACCAGCTTCCACACCCACCGGGCCCGGGTGCACGACGCCTCGCTCCCGCCGTACCGGCGGCACAGCGCGCTGCGCACCTGCCTGACCCGCTTCGCCCCGTACGGCCTGCGGGCGACGTACCACCACCTCACCGTCAGCGCCCGGATTCCGCGCTTCCTGGAGGCCGACCCGGACGCCCTGGTCCGCGCGGTGGACGAGTTGCACGAGGCGCGCGAGCTGTGGCGGGCCAGGGCCGAGGAGTACGCGGAGCGGCGCCGGGCGCAGAAGCGGGCCGGGCGGCGGCTGCCTCCGGAGACGGCCTGGTGGCACGTGCGCTGGTGGGGGTCGCCGAACGCGGCCTGGGAGCACGACCCGTTCCTGCTCCCGCCGTTGCGGCTGCCCGACTATGTCCGGCGGCAGAACGCGCTGCTGGACGGTGCCGTGCTGCCCGGGTGCCCGGCCTGCGGGGAGCAGGGCCCGCCGGTGCCGCTCCCGACCGGCCCCGGCGACGACCGCGGCGACGGTCACGGCCACGGCCGGGCCGAGCTGTGCCGCTGCTGCGCGCGGGTGCTGACGCCCTGCGGTTGCGGGCGGTGGCACAGCTTCGAGCCGGCGCTGCGGACCGGCTGGAGCCGGATCCGGGGTCGGGAGCACAAGCCGAGCCCGTACTGGCCGGGTGTCCGGGGCGCGGCCCGGGTGGAGCGGTTGGAGTCGTACACGATCCACTGGGGGTCAGGGGTGGTGTACGGGGATCGCGACCAGTAGCGCGCCGCCGTCCTGGACGCGGACCTCGAAGTGGTCGATGTCCGCCAGTCGGAAGGCCGCGCCGCCGGTGGTGCGCACGGTGCCGTCGCCGCCCCCGCCGCCGTTCCCGTAACCGCCGGCCGGGACGGACCAGGTGGTGACCGTCTGCTGCTCGCCGGTGTGCGAGACGGCGACCAGTCGGCAGGTCAACGGGCCCTGTACGCCGGAGAGTTGCAGGCTGACCTGGGTGCCCCAGGTGGTGCCGTCCAGGCCGACGGTCGCGTGCGCGCCGGTGCCCGGGTCGGTGGCGCTGAACTGCTCGGCCACCGCGACCACGGCGGGGGTGTTGTCGGCGGTGAGCACCGCGGCGGTGACGGCGGGGCCGGCCGCCACCATCGCGGTGGCGGCCAGGGCCAGCACCAGCCGCCGCACCCGGCCCCGCCGCCGGGTGGCGCCGACCTCGGCGACCAGCCGGTCCAGCAGTCGGGGGTCCGGCTGCGGGGCGGGACCGGCCGGGTCCGTTCCGGCCGCCCGCGCGGTGGCCGCGTACTCGGCCAACAACGGCTCCACCGAGCCGAGTTGGGTCACCTGCTCGGCGCACTGCGGGCAGTCGGCGAGGTGTTGCTCGAAGGCGGCGCGCTCGGCGGGTTCCAGCAGGCCGAGGACGTACGCGCCCGCGTCGACGTGCACCGGGCCGCCGGGCGCCCGGTCGGGGTCAGGGGTGGGGTCGCGGTCGGGGTGCCTGGTCACGATGTCACTCCCCGTTCCTCCAGCGCGAGCCTGAGCGAGCGCAGCGCGTAGAACACCCGCGAGCGCACCGTCCCGGCCGGGATGCCGAGTTCGGCGGCCGCCTCGTTGGCCGTACGGCCCTTCAGGTAGGTCTCGACGATGATCTCCCGGTGCACGGGCGAGAGGTCGCCGAGCGCGTCCGCGACGGTCATCATCCGCAGCGCCCGGTCGATCTCGTCCTCGGCGGGCAGCTGCTCCAGTGCCGAGGCGTCCACCTCGCGCGGCCGGGCCATGGCGCCGCGGTGGCCGTCGATCACGATCCGCCGCGCGACGGTGACCAGCCAGGGCCGCAGCGAGCCGGCCTCCGGGTCGAGCCGGTGGATGTTGCGCCAGGCGCGGAGCAGGGTCTCCTGCACGACGTCCTCGGCCCGCTGCCGGTCCCCGGCGACCAGGTGGAGCACGAACCCGAACAGCGGACCGGCATGCTCCCGGTACAGGGCGCGCATCAGGTCCTCGTCCGGCGCCCCCGTGTCGTGGCCGCCGGTGCGGCCGACGGGGTGCTCCTCGGTCACCACTTCATCGTTGCGCACCCGGGCCTCCTGGGCGAGGGCGGTCGGAACCGGTCATCGGAGCCGGTCAGTAGCCCGGGGTGCTGGGCGTCGGGTTGCCGGGTGCCGGGGTGCCGGGCGTCGGGTTCATCGGGCCGGAGTTCGCGGCGCCCGCCCTGCCGCCGGTCGGGGTCAGCGCGAACCAGGTGCCGGCCACGCCCTGGCCCTTGGTGTCGCCGGGCTTGGTGTCCGGCGAGTAGCGGTAGGCCGGCCAGCCGTTCAGGGTGACCTGCTTGGTGCCGTCGTCGCGGGTGACGGTGCCGACCAGCTTGCTGTCGATGCCCTTCACCGTGACGTTGCCGTTGCCGTCGGCGTGCTCGGGCGGCCAGATGACGGCGCAGCTGCCGTTGCAGTAGGACTCCGGTGGGCTGTTCCGGTCCTGGTCGAAGCGGTAGAGCGTGAAGCCCGCACTGTCGGTGACGATCGTGCCCAGCTTCGGGTCCTGGGCGGTCTGCAGGGTGACGGCCGCCGGGGTGCCCGGACTGCTCGGGCTGCTCGACGGACCGGAGGAGCCGCCGGACGATCCGCAGCCGGCGATCAGGGCGGCCGCCGCGATGCCGGACGCGGTCAGCGCGAGCGTCCGCCGGGTGCGGAGTGTGCTGCGCATGGGGTGCCTCCCTCGGGGGGAAGGGGTCGGAACGGACCGGACACCCTTCCGTACGGGCGGCGGCCGCCGGCTGCTCACTCCCTGGCTCCGGCAACCGCCGGAACGCGGCCGGAATACCCCGCCGACCGGGACGGTTGTGGCGGGCACATGGCCTGAACCGCCACGTCCGGAAGGGAAGGAATCACGAGATGAGCAACACGGTCGAGCTGACCAAGGAGAACTTCGACGAGATCGTCCCGGGCCCGGAGGGCAAGGACTTCGTCTTCATCGACTTCTGGGCCGGGTGGTGCGGGCCGTGCCGCCAGTTCGCCCCGGTGTACGAGAAGGCCGCCGAGCGCCACTCGGACCTGGTCTTCGCCAAGGTGGACACCGAGGCGCAGCAGGAGCTGGCGGCCGCGTTCGACATCCAGTCGATCCCGACGCTGGCGATCATCCGTGAGGGCGTGCTGGTCTTCTCGCAGCCCGGTGCGCTGCCGGAGGCGGTGTTCGAGGACCTGATCGGCCAGGCCCGCGAGCTGGACATGACCGAGGTGAAGCGCAAGGTCGCCGAGGAGCGGGCGGCCGGCGGCCAGGCCTGATCCGGACGTCCGAAGACAGGCCCCAAGGCCCGGGGAGCTGAAGCTCCCCGGGCCCTCGGCATGCCCGCTCCCCAGAGCCGTCCGCCGCCGCACCCGCCGTCACGACGGCTCGGCACCCCAGGCGGCGAGCCGGTCCGCGAGCGCCCGCACCTCGGCGCGCAGTGCGGCGGGTTCCCGGACGGTGAACGGCCACCCGAGGCCGGCCAGCAGCACCGCGACGCCGTCCAGGTTCTGCGCCCGGGCCCGCAGCAGCACCCGGCCCTCGGCGAGTTCGGTGAGCGTGCCGACGGCGGGCGGCAGTCGGCGGCGGGCCTCGGCGAGGGTGGTCCGCAGCTCGACCTCCACCCGGTGCCGCCAGGGCGCGCCGGCCAGCGACTCCACGACCCGCTGGACCGGGTCGTAGTCCTCCGGCGGCTCGAAGCCGGCCTCGCCCTGTTCGACCCGGGTGATCCGGTCCAGCCGGAAGGTGCGCGGCTCGCCGCTGCGGTGGTCGAGCCCGGTGGTGTACCAGCGCCCGGAGTGGAAGACCAGCCCGTACGGGTCGAAGTCGCGTTCGCTGGGCCGGTCCTCCCGGTCCCGGTAGGCGAGCCGCACCCGGCGACGGCGGCGGGCCGCCTCGGCCAGGGTGAACAGCGCGGCGGCGGCCGGGCCGGGGCCGGTGGCGGGTGTGGCGGTCAGTCCGAGGGTCTGTTCGACGGCCGCCACGCGCTCGCGCAGCGGCTGCGGCAGCACCCGCTGGATCTTGGCGAGGGCCGTCCCGGTGGCCTCCTCCCCCACCGACAGGCCGGAGCTGCGGCCGGCCAGCAGGCCGAGCACGACGGAGGCGGCCTCGTCCGGGGTGAGCATCAGCGGCGGCAGCCGGTAGCCGGGCCGCAGGCGGTAGCCCCCGTAGCGGCCGCGGTCGGCCTCGACGGGGATGCCGAGTTCGGTCAGCCGGGCGACGTAGCGGCGGACGGTGCGCTCGTCCACGTCGAGCCGGGCGGCCAGGTCGGCGCCGGTCAGGCCGGGGCGGTCCTGGAGCAGTTCCAGCAGGGCGAGGACGCGGCTGACCGGGTGTTCCATCGCGCGCACTCCTTTCCTCGGCGGAAATCCGGGCGACTTCTGTCCGGATCCGATCCTAGAGTCGGCGGTGGAGGAGGCCCCGCCTCGACGGAGCCCCTCGCGGGCCGCCCGTCGAGACGTCCACGGCTCGTAGCGGCCTCCCCGGACTTCCCACCGACGAAGGAGCGATCCGCCATGAGCACGTTCGTACTGGTCCCCGGATTCTGGATCGGCGCCTGGGCCTGGGACGAGGTGGCCGCGCCGCTGCGCGCGGCCGGGCACCGGGTGTACGCCGTCAGCCTGCCCGGAGTGGGCGAACGCGCGGGCGAGGAGGGCGAGTTCGGCCTGGAGGACCACATCGCCGACCTCGCCGGACTACTGGTCCGGGAGGACCTGTCGGATGTCGTCGTGGTCGCCCACAGCGGCGCCTGTGCCCCGGTGGGCGGGCTCGCGGACCGGATGCCGGAGCGGATCCGCCGGGTGGTCTACCTGGACAGCGGCCCGCTGATCGACGGCTCGTCGGTGTACGACCTCTGGCAGCCCGACTACCAGAAGACGGCCGAGGCCTCGGTGGTCGACGGCCGCCTCCCGCTGCCGTCCTGGGAGTACCTGGGCGAGCAGGGCACGAGCACGGCGGGGCTGGACGAGGCCGCCCTCGCGTCCATCCGCTCCCGCTCCACCCCGCACCCGGCCGGGGCGTTCCGGGACCGGCTGCGGCTGACCGGCGCCGGGGCGGCACTGCCGCAGGCGCTGGTCTCCTGCTCCTTCCCGCTCTCCCAGGTGCGCGAGCTGATCGCCGCCGGGCACCCGTACTTCGCCGGGATGTCCGGTCCGAACTGGGAGCTGCGCGAACTGCCCACCGGGCACTGGCCGATGTTCTCCCGCCCGGCCGACACGGCGGCGTTGCTGGCGGAGCTCGCCGCGCTCTGAACCCGCCGGTCCGTCTCCTCACCCTGTCCCGTCCGTGCCCGGTGGTGCGCCCCACGGCGCCCTCGGCGTGTCCGTCCGTCGCGCAACCGCGCCCGGACCGGCAGGATGGGGCCCACGCCGTACCCGAGCGAGGAGCGAGCACCCGTGCGCGAGCAGCCCAGCCGGACCGAACCGCCGGACGCCGTGCCGGAGTTCCGGCCGGACGGCGGTCCGGGGCCGGCCGGCCCGCGGCGTGCCCGGCTCGACTCCCGCGCCCGGCTCACCCTGCGCTCCCTTCTCGCCCCACGCGTCCCGCGCTCGCGCGACCGGCGCGAGAAGTGGCCGCGGAGGGCGGTCCGGGTCACGCTCGGGTACGGAACCGCAGGCGGCAGCGGCGGGCCCGGGGTCGGGCGCGACCGGCCGCTCGACACCCGTGGGCGCACGCCCGCCGCCCCCGCCCGGCGGGCCGGGGCGGCCATCGAGACGACGGAGGACAGGGCATGACCAGCACCGCCGAGGAGTACGACGTCATCGTCCTGGGGGCCGGTCCGACCGGCGAGAACGTGGCCGACCGGACGGTCGCCGCCGGGCTGCGCACCGTGATCGTGGAGGCCGAGCTGGTCGGCGGCGAGTGCTCGTACTGGGCCTGCATGCCGAGCAAGGCGCTGCTGCGGCCGGTGGCCGCGCTGGCCGACGCCCGCGCGGTGGCCGGCTCCCGGGAGGCGGTCGGCGACCGGCGACTGGACCCGGCCGCGGTGCTGGCCCGGCGGAACTCCTTCACCTCCGACTGGAAGGACGACGGCCAGGTGGAGTGGCTGCGGGACACCGGCATCGAGCTGGTGCGCGGCCACGGCCGGCTGGCCGGGGTGCGGACGGTGACGGTGGAGGCCGAGGACGGCAGCGAGCGGGTGCTCACCGCCCGGCACGCCGTCGCGGTGTGCACCGGCAGCCGCCCGGTGCTGCCCGCGCACGTGCCGGGGCTCGCCGAGGCCCACCCGTGGACCAACCGGGAGGCGACCGGGTCGCAGACCGTCCCCGGGCGGCTGGCGGTGGTCGGCGGCGGGGTGGTCGGGGTGGAGATGGCCGCCGCCTGGCGGGCGCTCGGCTCCGAGGTGGTGCTGCTGGTCCGCGGTGACGGGCTGCTGCCGCGGATGGAGCCGTTCGCGGGCGAGCTGGTCGCGGAGGGCCTGCGGGCGGCCGGGGTGGACCTCCGCTTCGGCACCGAGGTCACCGCGCTGGAGCGGGCGGACGGCTCCGGGCCGGTGACCCTCACCCTCGCCGCCCGGGACGGCCGGAACGGGGACGGAAAGGGCGGGGACGGCCAGCACGGGGACGGCCAGGGCGGGACCGGGACGCTGACCGTCGACGAGGTGCTGTACGCGACCGGCCGGGCCCCGCGCACCGCCGACATCGGGCTGGAGCAGGTCGGCCTGAAGCCGGGCGGCTGGCTGGAGGTGGACGACAGCTGCACGGTGCTCGGCGTGGACGGCGCGGAGGGCGTGGACGGCGCGTGGCTCTACGCCGTCGGGGACGTCAACCACCGGGCGCTGCTCACCCACCAGGGCAAGTACCAGGCCCGGATCACCGGCGCGGCGATCGCCGCCCGCGCCGAGGGGCGCCCGCTGGACACCTCGCGCTGGGGCGCGCACTCCGCGTCCGCCGACCTCGCGGGCGCGCCCCAGGTGGTGTTCACCCAGCCCGAGGTCGCCGCCGTCGGCCTGACCCGGGCCGCCGCCGAGGCCGCCGGACTGCGGGTGCGGACCGTCGACCACGAGATCGGCTCCGTCGCCGGGGCCTCGCTGTACGCCGACGACTACCGCGGCCGGGCCCGGGTGGTCTTCGACCTGGACCGGCAGGTGATCGTCGGCGCCTGCCTGGTCGGCCCCGGGGTCGCCGAACTGCTGCACTCGGCGACCGTCGCGGTGGTCGGCGAGGTGCCGATCGACCGGCTCTGGCACGCGGTGCCCTCGTACCCGACGATCAGCGAGGTCTGGCTGCGGCTGCTGGAGGACTGCCGGGGGTAGCGGCACCCCCGGCACGGACGGCCCCCCGGGCGGTCGGCGCGGCGAGATGTGACCACCGGTGGACGGCGGGACACTGGCACTCGGGGGCCGTCCCGGGGGGCCGTTGCTCGTGACCAGGTGGTGTGAGACATGACCGAGGTGCTGTTGGCCGTCGGAACCGAGAAGGGCCTCTTTCTCGGCCGCAGCCGCGACCGGCTGACGTGGGAGTTCAGCGGGCCGCACTTCCCGATGAACGCGATCTACTCCGTCTCCGTCGACCGCCGCGACGGCCGGACCAGAGTGCTGGCCGGCGCCGACAGCAGCCACTGGGGGCCGTCGATCTGGCGCTCCGACGACCTCGGCGCCAGCTGGTACGAGCCCCCGCGGCCGGCCATCCGCTTCCCGGAGTCCACCGGCGCCTCGCTCACCCGGGTCTGGCAGCTCCAGCCCGCCGGGGCGGAGGCCCCCGGCGTCGTCTACGCGGGCACCGAGCCCGCCGCGCTGTTCCGCTCCACCGACGGCGGCGAGACCTTCGCGCTGGTCGAGGCGCTCTGGAACCACCCGCAGCGGCCGCAGTGGGGCGCCGGCTACGGCGGCCAGGGCCTGCACACGATCCTGACCGACCCGCGCGACCCGCAGCGGCTGCTGGTCGCCGTCTCCAGCGGCGGCGTCTACCGCAGCAAGGACGGCGGCGACAGCTGGCAGCCCTCCAACACCGGCCTGCGCGCCGAGTTCCTCCCGGAGGAGAGCCAGTACCCGGAGTTCGGCCAGTGCGTGCACAAGATCGCCCCGGACCCGGTCCACCCGGACCGGCTCTACCTCCAGAACCACGGCGGCGTCTACCGCAGCGACGACTGGGGCGCGAGCTGGCGCTCGATCGTGGACGGCCTGCCTGCCGAGTTCGGCTTCGCCGTGGCCGCCCACCCCCGCCGGGCCGACACCGCCTACGTCTTCCCGCTCGGCGGCTCGGACGACCGCATCCCGCCCGGCCGCCGCTGCCGGGTCTTCCGCACCACCGACGCCGGCACCAGCTGGCAGCAGCTCGCCCACGGCCTGCCCGGCGAGGACCACTACGGCATCGTGCTGCGCGACGCCCTGCGCACCGACGACGCCGACCCGGCCGGGATCTACTTCGGCAACCGGACCGGCGACGTGTACGGCAGCCGGGACGAGGGCGAGAGCTGGTCCCTGCTGGTCTCCCACCTGCCGGACGTGCTCTGCGTCCGGGCCGCGGTGGTGGCCTGACCCGGTGGCTGCCTGATGCGGTGCCGGCCCGACGCGGTGGTGGCCGGAAATAACCGGTTGCCGGACGGCGGGGCCTCGGTGAACATGGCCGCCGACGAACGATCACGCGATTGTGGGGTGGGCCATGGCCGAGGACTGGGTGGTCAGGCGGGGTACCGACGGCGAGCCGGTGCTGCGCTACCTGCTGGACGAGCGGGAGGGGCGGCCCTGGGCCGACCTGCTGGAGGTCCTGGACGAGTCGGTGGACGCCGCCGCGTTCGTCCGGGCCGAGCTGCCCGGCTGGGTGGTCTCCGGCCCGCCCGGGCTCGGGCAGGAGCTGGTGGCGCACGGCGCGCGGGTGCTGCGGCACGCCCACACCTTCCGCCGCGACCTGCGCGCCGACCCCCCGCCCGCCGACTGGGCCGGTACGCCGCTGCGCGAGGGCCTGCGCGCGGTGCCCTGCGACCGCGCGCCCGAGGAGCTGTACGAGGCCTGGCGGGCCGCCTTCGCCCCCGACCACGTCGACTTCTACCCGGGTGAGGACGCCCGGGTGGTGGCCGAGCGGATCACCCCGCTGCTGGAGGGCGAGGTCATCGGCCCGGTGCTGCCGTCCAGCCTGCTCGCCGTGGACGCCGAGGACCGCGTGGTCGCCGGGCTGATCCTCACCGACCGCGACGGCCTGCCCTGGATCGGCGACGTCTTCCGCCACCCGGAGCGCGGCTACCGCGGCCTCGGCGCCGACCTGCTGCGCCGCGCCGTCGGGGACGCCGCCGAGCGCGGGCTCGCCGACGTGACGCTGGTGGTGTCCGAGGGCAACCCGGCCCGCCGGGTCTACGAGTCGCTGGGCTTCCAGCTCCAGGAGACGTCACTGACGGTGGTCGTGCCCGACGCCTGAACCCCTGAGCCTCGGAGCCTCCGAACCCCTGAGCCGGGTGGCCGGGCCGCCGGACACGTGCGCCCGGGCTACTCCTTGTGCCCGCCCTCGATCCGGGCGCCCCGCACCACGACCATGGTCAGGCCGACCGCGACCAGCAGCTCCGCCCAGAAGAACGCCGCGTAGTCCAGCAGCGAACCGATCGGCGGGCTGCCGGGCGCGGCGTTGCGCATGCCGACCAGGGCGAACAGCGTGGCCGCCATCCAGCCGAGGGCGGGCCAGACGATGCCGCGCCGCTGGCGGACGATCAGCCAGGCCGCCACCAGCACGGACAGCGCCAGCGCCCACATCGCGGCCATCATGAACCAGGCCAGGATGAAGGTGCTGCGCGAGCGGCTGATCCGCTCGGTCACCACGACGGCGCCGCCCTCGCTCTGCTGCTCGGCCTGCTTGAAGACGAAGAAGGGGTCGGCCTCCTCCACGCCGATCACCACCGGGACGGGCTGCCCGCCGGCGGTGGCCTGGAAGCCGATCAGCGCGTGGTAGTGGTCGAAGGGGTAGTCGGTGACCCGGCCGTCGAGGAGGCTGAACGCCACCGCGTTGGAGGCGACCTGCTGCCCGGCCGGGTACCTGAGCACGGTCTGCTCCAGCGAGGTGGTCTCCAGCACCACGTCCCGGGCCGGGACCAGCAGGCTGTCCGGCTGCTCCAGGGCGCCGTGCGGGTGGACCAGGACCTTCGCGGTGAGCGTCTGCGCGGCCGCGTCCACCCGCTGGAGCGTCACGTCGACCTCCAGGAAGTCCGGGCCGGGCACCGTCCCGACCACCTGGACGCGGCCGCGGCTGGAGCGTTCGTCGAGGTAGAGCAGCAGCCCGGCGACGACGGACAGCACGATCGCCGCCACCACGGCGTACGCGCGCCAGGGCCTGACCTTCGGCCGGGGAGCGGTGCCCGCGCCGCGCGCCCGGGCGTGGACGCGGACCCGCGGCCGGGCCGCCGGGCGCGTGCGCCGGACGGCCCGCCGGTGCGGCGGCGCGCCCATCGGCCTGTTCATCGGCCTGCTCCACGGTCGGCGGTGGCGGCTGCGGGTGCCGCCTGTCCCGCCACCCTCCGGGCGGCCGCGGCCGCGGCGCAACCGCAGAGGGCCGATCGGGCGGGCCCGAGACTCGGCAAAGACGCTGGTCGGAGGGGCTGTGTAGGCTCAACGGTCATGGCGAGGGTGACACGGGACGATGTGGCGCGGGTGGCGGGGACGTCCACGGCGGTCGTGAGTTATGTGATCAACGACGGGCCGCGGCCGGTGGCGGCGGCGACCCGGGCGCGGGTGCTCGCGGCGGTCGAGGAGCTCGGCTACCGGCCGAACCGGGTCGCCCAGGCGATGGCCCGGCGGCGGACCGACCTGCTCGGGATGGTCGTCCCGGACGCCCGCCAGCCCTTCTTCGCCGGGCTCGCGCACGCCGTCGAGCAGGCCGCCGCCGAGCACGGCCGGCTGCTGCTGATCGGCAACTCCGACTACGCCGACGAGCGCGAGGCGCACTACATCCGCGCCTTCCTCGGGATGCAGGTGGACGGTCTGGTCCTGGTCACCCAGGACCCGGCCACCCCCGGGCTGACCGGCTTCGACGTGGCCGACGGCACCCCGGTGGTGCTGCTGCACCACCGGGCGGAGAGCACCGGCGGCGTCGCCGTGGTCGCGGACGACCAGGGCGGCGCCCGCGAGGTGGTCCGCCACCTGCTCGGGCACGGGCACGCCGAGGTGCACTGCTTCGGCGGCACCCTCGCGCTCAGCCCGCACGACCCGGTCACCGGGCGGACGGCCGGCTGGCTCGCCGCGCTGGAGGAGGCCGGGCTGCCCACCGAGGGACGGCTCACCCCGGCGCCGTTCGACCGGGTCCGGGCGCACGCCGAGGCGCTCGCCCTGCTCGCCCGTCCCGACCGGCCGTCCGCCGTGTTCTGCACGACGGACGACCAGGCGATCGGCCTGCTGCGGGCCGCCGACGACCTCGGCATCCGGGTGCCGGAGGACCTCGCGGTGGCCGGCTTCGACGACATCGCCGAGGCGGTGATCGCCGGACCCGCGCTGACCACCGTCACCACGGCGCAGGACGAGATGGCCCGCGCGGCGGTGGAACTGGTCCTCGGCGGGCCGGAGCGCCGCGCCCAGGGCGCCCGCACCTTCCCGGCCCAGCTGGTGGTCCGGCGCTCCTGCGGCTGCCCGTAGGGGACGGCACGGGGCTGAGGTCGGGGGCGACCCCGGACCGGCCGGGCAGCGGCGCGGGGCTTGCGTCGGGGACGGCGCGGGCGCCTCAGCCTTCGAGCAGTTCGTCCGCGAGCAGGTCCATCAGCAGGTTGTCGTGCCAGGTGCCGTCCGGCCCGCGCTCGTACTGGCGCATGGTGCCGACGGTGCGGAAGCCGACCTTGGTGTAGCAGCGGATCGCGGCGAGGTTGTCCGCGGCCGGGTCGATCACCAGCCGGTGGTAGTGGTGGTCGTGCACCAGGTACCGGGCCATCGTGCGCACGGCGTCGGTGCCCAGGCCCAGGCCGTGCACCGTCGGGTCGAGGTAGAGGTCCATCCCGGCGTGCCGGTACTCGTCGTCGTTGTTGGCGTACCACTGGATGGCGCCGACCACCTTGCCGCCGAGGTCGATCGCGAAGGTCTCGGTGCCGGGCGACTCCAGGTCGTTGGCGACCTCGTCGGCCAGGTCGTCACCGCCACGCCAGCGTTCGAACACCTCGGGCGTGCCGCGGATGGCCGCCAGCGCCGGGATGTCGTCGCCGGTGGCCGGGCGGAGCGTGACCAAGGTGCCGTGCAGAATCGTCCCCATATGGGGCATGTTGGCACGGAAACCCGGCTCCGGCGAGTGTTTTCGACCCGCCGTCCGGCCCCTTCCGGCGTGCGGCCTCGGGGCCGGGGCCGCACGCGCGCGCGGCGGGCGCCCGGGCGTCAGGCGGTGGGGCGCGCCGGGTCGCCGAGGGGGCCGAGCCAGACGGCCGTGACGGCGCTGACGTAGCGGGCGCCGCAGTGGTCGCCGGGGACGACGAGCTGCGGACCGGCGGCGTCCAGCGGGGCGCCGTCCATGCTGGTGGCGAGCAGGATCTGCTGGCCACCGAAGTCCGGGTCGATCTCGGCCCAGGAGACCACCGCCCGGTGGCCGTCGGCGCCGGCCACCGAGAGCAGGAAGCGCAGCCGCTGCTTGCGGCCGGAGAAGTCGATCCGGGGCCGGGCCGCGCGCAGCACGTCCAGCAGCGCCGGGCCCTCGTAGCCGTGGCGCTGCTCGCCCGCGGTCCGGCAGTCGAAGCTGACCTCGACCCGGCGGGCGGGGAGGGCACGCAGCTGCGCCACCGTCAGCTCGGCGGGGCGGTCGAGGTGGCCGTGCAGTCGGACGGTGGGTCTCGCCGGGGTCATGGGTGCTCCCTCCTCCCGGGCCACGGCGCCGCGGCCCGGGTGGAGGAGTACCCGAGCAGTGGCCGGAGCATTCGCAGATGCGATGGATCGGGCGGACTTCCACTCGCAGGTGCGGGCCCTGAGCCCGGGTGGCGGCTGTCGGCGGGGCCGGCCCTACGGGGTCTCGTCCTGGCGCAGCCGGGCACTGACCGCGCCGAGCCCCTCGGCGAGCACCGCGAGCTGCTCGCGGCTGAGCACGTCGATCAGCAGTTCGCGCACCAGGGCGACGTGCCCGGGCGCGGCCTGGCGCAGCGCCTCGCGGCCCTGGTCGGTGAGTTCGGCGATGACGCCGCGCACGTCGCTGGGGCAGGAGCGGCGGGCGACCAGGCCGGCCCGCTCCAGCTGGGTGACCTGGTAGGTCAGGCCGCTCTTGGAGGTGACCAGCCTGTCGGCGAGCTCGGTCATCCGCAGCGAGTCGCCGGGGGCGGCGGACAGGTGCACCAGGATCTCGTACTGCTGGTGGGAGAGTCCGGAGTCGTCCTTGAGCTGGCGTTCCAGCCGCCGGTTCAGCAGGTTGCTCGCGACGACGAAGCCCCGCCAGGCGGCCGCCTCGTCCGGGTCCAGCCAGCGGGGTTCGTTCAGTGTGGACATGGGGTGAAGCCTACTCCTGTTGTTCAAATTCGAACGAAGGTGTACCGTCGGTTCCGTAAAGGTTCAAATTTGAACTACCTGTCGGACTACCTGCCGGTCGAACGGCCCCGAGGAGGACGCCATGAGCACCGCGGCCCCTGAGCGCATGCCCGCCCTGTACCTGTCGCACGGCGCGCCGCCGCTGGCCGACGACCCGGTCTGGCCGGGCGAGCTGGCCGCCTGGTCCGCCGACCTGCCCCGGCCCAAGGCCGTCCTGATGGTCTCCGCCCACTGGGAGGAGGCCCCGCTCGCCCTCGGCGCCGTCACCACCGTCCCGCTGGTCTACGACTTCTGGGGCTTCCCCGAGCACTACTACCGGGTCCGGTACGCCGCCCCCGGCGCGCCGGACCTCGCCGAGCGCGTGCGCAAGCTGCTGCGCGCCCCCGGCACGCCCGTCCAGGACATCCCCGACCGCGGGCTCGACCACGGCGCGTACGTCCCGCTGGTGGAGATGTACCCGGACGCCGACATCCCGGTGCTCCAGGTCTCGCTGCCCACCCTCGACCCGCAGCGGCTGATGGAGATCGGCCGCAAGCTCGCCCCGCTGCGCGACGAGGGCGTGCTGATCGTCGGCAGCGGCTTCTTCACCCACAACCTGCGGGCGCTCAGCAACGACGGCCGGATCACCTCGGTGATGGCCGAGTTCGACGACTGGGGCCGGCGCGCCCTGGAGGCCCACGACCTCGACGCGCTGCTCGACTTCGAGCACAAGGCCCCGGCCGGACGCCTGGCCCACCCGCGCACCGAGCACTTCGCCCCGCTGTTCGTCACCCTCGGCGCCGGCGAGGCCGACCTGGACAGCCAGCGCAGCGTCATCGACGGGTTCTGGATGGGCCTGGCCAAGCGCTCGATCCAGCTGGGGTGAACCCCTCCCCTTCGAACGCCCCGCCCACCGGACGCCTCACAGCCCCTCACAGGGAGCGGCAGGTGAACCGCTCGCCGATGTGCTCGGGCTGCTCGATCTCGTCCACCAGGGCGACCGCGTAGTCCGCCACCGAGATCCGGCTCCGCCCCTCGGCATCGGTGAGCAGCTGGTCCAGGCCGGTGCGGTAGCGGCCGGTCCGCTCCCCCGGGCCGATCTCGGCGGCCGGGCTGAGCACCGTCCAGCGCAGGTCGGAGACCGTCCGGTAGTAGTCCAGCGCCGCGCCGTGGGCGTGCATGATCTGGAGGAGCGGCTCCGGCAGGCCCGGGGCGTCCCAGACCCGCACGCCCGGCGCGGTCTCCAGGTTGCCGGCCCCGCCGACCGCGATCAGCCTGGGGGCCGCGCCGCCCAGCGTGCGCAGGCCTTCGACCAGGGAGCGGGCGGCGGGCTCGACCAGCGCCTGGTGGCCCGGGCCGTCGCCGCCGCCGACGGCGCTCACCAGGACGTCCCGGCCGGCCGCGACCCGGGCCACGTCCGCCGGGTCCAGCACGTCGGCGCGCTCCACGGCGGCGGCCGCGCCCCGGTAGCGGTCCGGGTCCCGGACCACCGCGGTGACCTCGTGCCCGCGCGCCGCCGCCTCCCTGACGACCGCGCTGCCGATGGTGCCGCCGGCGCCGATCACGGCGATTCTGGCCATGGGTACCTGCCTGGGTGCTCGCGGGTGGGGCGGCGTCGGACCGCGGGACGCTGGATCACAGGGCGCCGGACGCCGGACGCCGGACGCCGGACGCGCCGGACAGGACCGATTATCGGATGAACTCCCGGCGCGAGCCGAGGCACTGGGCCTATCGTGTGACGCCCCGGACACCCCGGACGCCCCGTCGAAGGAGTGGTCATGCGCAATGGCGACGCCGTACCAACCGCCAACGGCGACGCCGTACGAACCGCCCTGGACGCCGCCCTGGCCGTCCTCGCCCCGCACACCGGGAACCGCGACTGGGGCGCCCCCGCCGGGCTCCTGGAGTGGAGCTGCCGCGACACCGCCGCCCACATCGCCCACGACCTGCTCGCCTACGCCGGCCAGCTCGCCGCCCGCCCCCGCGACCGCTACCTGCCGCTGGACCTCACCGTCCGGCCCGAGGCCGACCCGGCCCAGGTGCTCACCGTGGTCGCCGCCGCCGGCCACCTCCTCGCCACCGCCCTGGACGCCGCCCCGCCCGAGCTGCGCGCCTACCACCACGGGCCCTGCGAACCGCTCGGCTTCGCCGCGATGGGCGTCGCCGAGACCCTGCTGCACACCCACGACATCACCCGCGGCCTCGGCCTGCCCTGGCAGCCGCCCGCCGAACCGTGCCGCTTCGCGCTCGACCGGCTCTTCCCGCACGCACCGCGGGAGCCGGATGCCCACCCGGCGGAGGTCCTGCTCTGGTGCACCGGGCGCGGGGAACTGAACGGCCGCCCGCGCAAGTCCTCGTGGACCTGGCGGGCGGCCATGGGCGAGTGGCCGGACTGATCCGACCGGTCAGGCGCTCCCGGTGGCGATCCGCTCGGCCTGGCTGCGCTCGATGCAGAACTCGTTGCCCTCCGGGTCCCCGAGGGTGACCCAGCCCTTGCCGTCCGGGAGGCGGTGGTCCGCCAGCACGGTCGCCCCGAGGGCGACCAGGCGCTCCACCTCCTCGTCCCGGCTGCGGTCCTGCGGCTGGAGGTCGAGGTGGACCCGGTTCTTCGCCGCCTTGCCCTCGGGCACCCGGATGAAGAGCAGCGAGGCGCCGGCGGAGTTCACCACCGCCTCCTCGTCGCACGGGTTGTCGTCCTCGCCCAGGGTGCCGTCCAGCGCCTGCGCCCAGAAGGAGGCCAGGGCGTGCGCGTCGCCGCAATCGATCGTCACATGTCGTACCAGAGATGCCATCCGCCTACTCTGACCTGCGCGGTTCGGGTTCGTCCAGCCATTTGCGGGAGTGCCGGTGGCCGTCCAGCGGAAAGGGCGGGAAGGGCGGGAGCAGTTCCACGAACGGGTAGCCGGCCTTCTCCGCGACCCGGCAGGAGGCGGGGTTGTCCACCTGGTGCAGCAGGTCGATCCGGCGCAGGCCGCCCTCGGCGAAGGTGGCGAAGGCCCAGGCGGTGAGGGCCTCCACCGCGCGCGGGGCCACCCCCCGGCCGCGGGCCGGGGCCGCCGTCCAGTACCCCACCTCGGCCGTCTCCCCGCCGGGGGCGGGGTACTTGAGAGCGACGTTGGCGACGAGCTCGGCGCCGTCCAGGACGGCGAAGCTGTACCGGGTGCCCGCCGCACGGCCCTCCTCCTGGAGGCGCAGCCAGTGCGCGGCCTCCTCGGCGTCGCCGACCGGGGTCCGGGTGAAGCGGCGCAGGGTCGCGTCCCGGTAGGCCTCGATCAGGGCCGGCGCGTCGGCGTCCTCGAAGGGGCGCAGCAGCAGGCCGTCGGCCGTCAGGGCGGCGGTCACTTGAGGCCCTCCCAGCCCCAGCGCGGGGTCGGGCCGGGATCGCCGAGGTCGGTGCCGGCCGGGGAGCCGGAGACGTCCTCGGCGATCCGGGTGCCCCAGTCGAAGTACTCCAGCACCCGGCGGCGCAGCAGTTCGTCCCCGGGCAGCTCCGCGCGGACGGCCTCGGCCATCAGCTCCATCCAGCGCAGCCGCTGCTCCTCGGTGACGGCCAGGCCCAGGTGGGCGCGGAGCAGCGCCTGGTGGCCGCCCAGTCGGTCGGTGTAGCCGGTCGGGCCGCCGAACACTTCGGCCAGCCAGACCGCGACGTGCTCGATGTGGGTGGGGGTGAAGTCGGCGAAGACCGGCGCGAGCAGGGGGTCGGCGAGGGCGCCCCGGTAGAAGGTCCGGCTGAGCCGGCGCAGGACGTCGATGCCGCCGACGGCCTCGTAGAGCGTGCCGGGCCGTTGGTCGTTCATGGCTGTGCTCCCCGTGGGTGAACCGTATGTTGCGACCTTCCTAGCAGCCGGAGGGCCCGGTCGGCGCGGCCCCGGGCCCGCTGTTCGCGCCGGGCTCGGCGGGCGGAGGCCCGGGCTCCCCCGCCCGGGCCCGGGTGGCGGGCGGGGTGGGCCCGGGTGCGCGGCGTCCTGGCGGACCGACCCGACGGCTCCGCCGTTCCCGCTTGACCCTGACGCTGGCGGCAGGGTCGGAGGGTGGGCCCATGGACGACGAGAGCGGGACGCGGAACCGGGTCGTGGTGGTCACGGGGGCCGGGACGGGGATCGGGCGGGAGACGGCGCTGGCCTTCGCCGCCGAGGGGGCGCGGGTGCTGGCGGTGGGGCGGCGGCCGGAGCCGCTGGCCGCGACGGCCGCCGCGTACCCGGCGCTGATCGAGCCGCTGGCCGCGGACGTGACCGGGCCGGGCGCGCCGGAGGAGATCGTCCGGGCGGCACTGGAGCGGTTCGGACGGCTGGACGTGCTGGTCAACAACGCGGCGATCGTGCGGAGCGGGCAGGGGATCGGCGGCTTCGACCGGGCGGGCGTCGAGGCGCTGCTGGCGACCAACCTGGTCGCCCCGGTGCTGCTCGGCCAGGCCGCGGTGCCGGCGCTGAGCGGGAGCCGGGGCGTGGTGGTCAACGTCAGCACCGCCGTCGGGCAGCGCGGCTGGCCGAGCAACTCGGTGTACGCGGCGACCAAGGCGGCGCTGGAGACGGTCACCCGCAGCTGGGCGGTGGAGCTGGCGCCGCGCGGGATCCGGGTGGTGGCGGTGGCGCCCGGGGCGATCGACACCCCGATCGGCGACCACTCCGGGTACGGCCCCGAGCAGCGGGCGGCGATCCGGACGTGGCAGATCGAGCACACCCCGCTGGGCCGGATCGGCCGCCCCGAGGAGGTCGCCTGGGCGATCACCCGACTCGCCTCGCCGCAGGCCTCGTTCGTGACCGGCGTAGTGTTGCCGGTGGACGGCGGCGCGCTGGTGGGCTGACCGGGAGGGGACGGGTGGCGGTGCGGATCGGCGAGCTGGCGGCCCGGACCGGCAGTACCGCGCGCGCTCTGCGGCACTACGAGCAGGCCGGGTTGATCGACTCCGAGCGCGCGCCGAACGGCTACCGCGAGTACGGCGAGCCGGCGGTCGTCCGGGTGCGCAACATCCGTGCGCTGGTGGCCGCCGGGCTCACCCTGGAGGACGTCCGCCCGCTGCTGGGCTGCCTGGACGGGGACGTGCTGGCGGTCCGGCCGTCCGAGCAGGTGCTGGGGATCGCCCGGCGGCGGCTGGCGGTGCTGGAGCGCCGGATCGCCGCCCAGACGGAGGCCCGGGACCGGCTGGCGGCGGCGCTGGCGGCGGCCGGGGTGAGCGCGGACGGGGCCGAGACGGACGGGGCGGTGGCGGGCGGGGTGAGCACGGACGGGGTGGGCGCGGACGGGTGACACCCCCGATCGGGGGTGTGCAGGGGGCGGGTGGGGGAGGACAGTGGCCCCATGCAGATTCCACTCTCCGTGATGGACTTCCTCGACCGGGCCGAGCTGGTCTACGGCGACCGGGTCGGCATCGTCGACGAGCCCGTGCAGCCGGCCGAGTCCTGGGGCGAGCTGAGCTACCGCCGGGTCGCCGAACTGGCCCGGGCCCAGGCCGCCGGGCTGGACCGGCTCGGTGTCGGGCCGGGCGAGCGGGTCGCGATCGTCTCGCACAACTCGGCCCGGCTGCTGACCTCCTTCTTCGGGGTGAGCGGGTACGGCCGGGTGCTGGTGCCGGTGAACTTCCGGCTGAAGGCCGAGGAGGTGTCGTACATCGTCGAGCAGAGCGGCGCCTCCGTGCTGCTGGTCGACCCCGAGGTCGCCGACGCCCTGGACGGGGTGGTGGCCAAGCACAAGTTCGTGCTGGGCGCGGACAGCGACGCCGTGCTGTACGACACCGACGCCACCCCGCGGCGGTACGCGGTGGACGAGAACGACACCGCCACCATCAACTACACCAGCGGAACCACCGCCCGCCCCAAGGGCGTTCAGCTCACCCACCGCAACGTCTGGCTGAACGCGACACTGATGGCCCTGCACTACGGGGCCGGCGACCGGGACGTCTACCTGCACACCCTGCCGATGTTCCACGCCAACGGCTGGGGCCTGCCGTTCTCGCTCACCGGCCTGGGCGCCCGGCACATCGTGCTGCGCAAGGTGGACGGCGCGGAGATCCTGCGCCGGGTCGAGCGGCACGGGGTGACCTTCCTGTCCGGCGCGCCCGCCGTGGTCCAGATGGTGCTGGACGCGGCCGCCGACTGGGACGGCCCGGTGCCCGGCCGGGACCGGGTGCGGCTGGTGGTGGCCGGCGCCCCGCCGCCGACCTCGGTGATCCAGCAGGTCGAGGAGCAGCTGGGCTGGGAGTTCATGCAGCTCTACGGTCTGACCGAGACCTCCCCGGTGGTCACGGTCAACCGCTCGCGGGCCGAGTGGGACGCGCTGCCGGCCGCCGAGCGGGCCGAGAAGCTGGTGCAGGCCGGCTCCCCCGCGCTCGGCACCCGGCTGCGGGTGGACGCGTCCGGCGAGGTGCTGGTGCGCTCCAACACCGTGCTGGACGGCTACTGGCAGCAGCCGGAGGCCTCGGCCGAGGCACTGCGGGACGGCTGGTTCCACACCGGCGACGGCGGCACCCTCACGGACGGCCTGCTGACCATCTCCGACCGCAAGAAGGACGTCATCATCAGTGGCGGGGAGAACGTCTCCTCGATCGAGGTGGAGGACTGCCTGTACGACCACCCGGCGGTCGCCGAGACCGCGGTGATCGGGGTGCCGCACGAGAAGTGGGGCGAGACGGTGAAGGCGCTGGTGGTGCTCCGGGAGGGCCACGAGGCCGTCACCGAGGCCGAGTTGATCGCGCACTGCAAGCAGCGGCTGGCCGGCTACAAGTCGCCCACCACGGTGGAGTTCCGGGACGCCCTGCCGCGCACCGCCACCGGGAAGCTGCAGAAGTTCCGGCTGCGCGAGCCGTACTGGACCGGGCGGGAGCGCCGGGTCAACTGAGGCCGCGCCGGGGGCCCGTCAACCGACGAGCCCCGACTCCCGCGCCGCGAGGGCGAGTTCGGTCCGGTTGCGGACCCCGAGCTTGCGCATCGCGGACTTGAGGTAGCCCGTCACCGTGTTGCAGGTCAGGCCCAGTCGGGCGGCGATCTCCGGGTTGGTCCGGCCGGTCGCCGCCCAGCGCAGCACCTCGTGCTCGCGCGGGGTCAACGGCGGTACGGGGGCGGCCGTCCGGGGCTTGTCGAAGGGCTTGGCGAAGGGCTTTCCGCAGGACTGCTCGCAGGGCTTTCCGTCGGGCCGTTCGCGGCTCCAGGCGGCGGCCCCGGCCAGTGCCCGGGTCGCCGCCTTCGCCAGGGTGCCGACCGCGGAGATCCGCACGTCCCCGAACGGGACGACGGCGCGCAGCGAGGCGTACACCACGCCGTGCACGGTGTCGCCGTCCATCAGCGGGACGGTGAGCATCGCGTACAGGTCCTCGGCGGCCACGGCCGCGTCGTAGTGGTGCGAAATGGTCGTCGCCGCACGGTAGTCGGGCACCCAGCTGGGCGCGCGTTCGGCGAGCGCCCGGCCGCCGAGGCCGAGTCCGGCCGGGACGGGCACGTCGTGCAGCAGGTCGGCCCGGGTGCCGGCCCAGTGCCGCAGCACCATGCCCTCGCTGCCGGGACGGCTGCCGGGCAGCGGCTCGGGCACGCCGACCAGGCCGACGTCGGCGCCGCACTCGGCCACCACCCGGCGGGCGAGGTCGCCGAGCACGGCGTCCCGCACCAGCTCGGCGGCGCGCGCGGCGAGTTCGGGGTCCTCGGGTCGCGCGGCGTCGGCGACGGGGTGCGCAGGATGGGGGTCCGCAGCCCTGGTCATCGCGGAATTGTCACACGCGGTGCGGCCGGTGGCGAGAGTCCTGACGTGCGTGTTTCGTGGAGTGGCGGACGCCGCCGCCGGGCCGGGAGTAGTGTCCGGCCGTACGCTACCGGCGGGTAGCAACTGCCGTGACCGGAAAGGGAGCCGATGACCGAGCCGAACGCGCCGGGCGACGTGCTGGGCGGCCTGCTGGCGGACCTGCGGGCCGAGAGCGCGGTGCTGGACGACCTGGTCGCCGGGCTGCCGGCCGAGGAGTGGGCCCGCCCGACCCCCGCCGAGGGCTGGACGGTGGCGCACCAGATCGCCCACCTGGCCTGGACCGACGACTGGACGGCCCTGGCCGCGCGCGACCCGGAGGGCTTCGGCGCGTCGCTCGGCGGGCACTTCACCGAGCTGCTGGCGGCCGGCGCCGACCCGGTCGAGGACGGCGCCCGCGCCGGACTGTCCGCCGGGCCCGCGGCGCTCCTCGCCCGCTGGCGGGCCGGGCGGGCGGAGGTGCTGGCCGCGCTCGGCGCCGCCCCGGCCGACGTCCGGCTGCCCTGGTTCGGCCCGCCGATGAAGCCCGCCTCGATGGCGACCGCCCGGCTGATGGAGACCTGGGCGCACGGCCAGGACGTCGCGGACGCGCTCGGCGCCACCCGCGAGCCCACCGACCGGCTGCGGCACATCGCCCACCTGGGGCTGCGCACCCTGGGCTTCGCCTTCACCCTGCACGGACTGCCCGCGCCCGAGCGCCCGGTCCGGCTCGACCTGACCGCGCCCGACGGCGGGTCCTGGCCCATCGGCCCGGCCGGGGCGCGGGACGTGGTGGCCGGCCCCGCCCTGGACTTCTGCCTGCTGGTGACCCAGCGCCGACACCGGGACGACCTCGCCCTCACCGCCACCGGGCCCGTCGCCACCGCCTGGCTCCCGATCGCCCAGGTCTTCGCCGGGGCGCCGGGCAAGGGGCGGCAGCCCGGGGCGTAGGGCGGCGCACCAGGCAAGGCGCGGCGGCCCGGGGCGCGGGCGGACCGCCGGGGTTGGTTGAATGGCGCCCATGGACGACCTGCTCAACCGACTGCCCGCCATCCCCGACCTGCGCGACCGCTGCCGCGCCCTCGCCACGCTCGACGCGATCCTCAGCCCCGACGACTGGGAGGCGCGGTACCACTCCTTCGACGCCTCCTGGGATGAGGGCGAGGAGTTGGCCTCGATGCGCGACGGCGAGGGCGACGACTGGTGCCTGGTCTTCTCCCCCGTCGGCGCCTACGGGCGCGGCTTCGACCACGAGGCACCCAACGCCCCGGAGCTGCTCGCGGCCGTGCCCGAGGAGTTCCGCCGCTTCGCCGAGGAGCCCGCCTTCGGGGACGAGGACGGGCCGACGGTCACCCGCTGCTTCTGGCGCGCCCACGAGGACGGCGCCTGGCGGGGCGCGGCCGCCGAGCGGGGCGCGGAGGGCCTCTTCGACCTGCTGCTGGACGGCTCGGCCGCCGGGTACCGGGCCTGGGCCACGGAGTACTTCGAGCCGGAGCACGAGCTGGACCTCGCCGCGATCGAGCACGTCCTGGCGCTGCGCCCGCTCACCCCGGCCGTGCTGGCCGCGCTCAACCCGGACATCGACGAGGAGGAGCTCGCCGTCGACCTCGCGGAGATCGGCTACCCCGCCGCCTGACGTATCGTCACATCTGTTGGGCAGTACGGGTACACCACTCCTTCCGGCGATGGGCCGGAGCCTTCCGGGGTGGTGGAATGCCCGCATGATCCGTACACGTGCCATGCGCACCGCACTGTCCTTCACCGCCGCCCTGCTCGCCGTCGGCGGCCTGGCCGCCACCCCCGCCCAGGCCGCCGTCGCGGCGCCCGCCCCCGTGGTCGCCGGGGCCCAGGTCCGGGCGGCCACCCCGGCCGCCCAGCAGGTGCTCACCTTCCTGGAGGCGTACCGCAACGCCGTGGAGGGCGGGGGCGGCACCGAGAGCCCGCGGCAGGTCCGCGAGCAGTACCTCTCCCCGTACCTGAACTACCGGCTGGACCAGTGGGCGATGCGGAACGACGCCGATCCGGTGTTCCGCGCGCAGAACGTCCCGGCGAGCTGGTCGGCCCAGCAGGTCAAGGAGGAGGAGGGCTACGCCTCCGTCCGGCTGACCGAGTTCTGGAGCGGCGGGGGCAGCCAGGACGTCTGGTACACCGTCCGCCTCACCGACCTGCGGATCTTCGACCTCGGCGACCAGCCCGCCTTCTAGCCGCACCCCGACGCGTCGACGCGCGCCGCTTCACAGGCACACGCCGGCCCGCCCCGCTCAGAGGCCGATCCGGAGCGGGGTGAGCCGGGTGGCGACCAGGTTGGTCGCACCCCGGTCGCGCTCGACGCGGCCGTGCACCAGCAGCCCGGCCCGGTCCAGGGCGGTGCGGCGCTGGGACTCCCAGACCGGACGGTTGCAGATCACGTTGATCAGCCCGGTCTCGTCCTCCAGACTGAGGAAGAGCACCCCGCCGGCCGTCGGCGGCCGCTGCCGGTGGGTGACCAGGCCGCCGACCACCACCTCCGTTCCCGGTGGCACATCCGGGAGTTGGGCGGCGCTGAGCGCGCCGCCGTGCTCCAGCCGGGCGCGCAGGTGCTGGAGCGGGTGGCTGGTGGCGGAGGTGCCGGTGGCCCACAGGTCGGCGATGGTCTCCTCGACCGGGCTCATGCCGGGCAGCTCCGGCGCCTCGGTCCCGGGGGTGGTGCCGGGGATCAGTCCGTCCGAGATCCCGGCGAACGCCCCTGCCGCCCACAGTGCCTGACGTCTCGTCAGTTCGAAGCAGTCGAAGGCCCCCGCCGTCGCCAGCGCCTCCAGGGCGGGACCGGGCAGGCCGGTGCGGCGGGCGAAGTCCTCCAGGTCGGCGTACGGCTGCCCGGCCACGATCGCCTCGGCCTGCGGGGTGCCGATGCCGCGCACCGTCTCCAGGCCGAGCCGGATCGCCGGTTGCGGGCGCCCGGCGGTCAGCGGCGGTTTCGGGGTCGGCCCCCGGTACGGCTCCAGGGTGGGCCGCGCCCCACTGGCGTTGACGTCCACCCCGCGCACCCGCACGCCGTGCCGCCGGACGTCCGCGACCAGGCTGAGCGGCGAGTAGAAGCCCATCGGCTGGTTGGCCAGCAGGGCGCAGGTGAAGGCCGCCGGGAAGTGGTGCTTCAACCAGGCGCTGGCGTACACCAGGTAGGCGAAGCTGATCGCGTGGCTCTCCGGGAAGCCGTAGTTGGAGAAGGCCTCGATCTTGCCGTAGACGTCCTCCGCCACCTCGGCCGGGATGCCGCGCTCGGCCATCCCGGTGAGCAGCCGCTCGCGCAGCCGGGCGACCCGCTCGTGCGAGCGCTTGGCGCCCATCGCCTGGCGCAGCCGGTCGGCCTCCTCCGGGGTGAACCCGGCGCAGTCGATGGCGAGTTGCATCATCTGCTCCTGGAACAGCGGCACCCCGAGGGTCTTGCCGAGGGCGTTCTCCATCAGCGGGTGCGGGCAGCCGGGCGGTTCCGCCCCGGCCCGGCGGCGCAGGTACGGGTGGACGGAGCCGCCCTGGATCGGGCCGGGGCGGATCAGCGCCACCTCGACCACCAGGTCGTAGAAGTGGTCCGGCTTGAGCCGGGGCAGGGTCGCCATCTGGGCCCGGGACTCGACCTGGAACACCCCGACGGTGTCCGCCCGGCGCAGCATCGCGTACACGCCCTTGTCGTCGTCCGGGATGGTGGCCAGGTCGTAGCGCAGGCCGTGGTGCTCCGCGACCAGGTCGCAGGCGTCGTGCAGGGCGGCGAGCATGCCCAGGCCGAGCAGGTCGATCTTCACCAGCCCGGCGCCGGCGGTGGACTCCTTGTCCCACTGGAGCACGGAGCGCCCGGGCATCCGGGCCCACTCGGTGGGGCAGATCTCGCCGATCGGCTCCTTGGTGAGCACCATGCCGCCCGAGTGGATGCCCAGGTGGCGGGGCAGACCGTGGAGCTGGGCGGCGAGTCGGAGCACGTCGGCGGGGATGACGGCGTCCGCGCCGGGGGCGGAGCGGAAGTCGGTCTGCCGGCTGAACGCGTCCACCTGCCCCTGCGGGTAGCCGAGCACCCGGGCGGCGTCGCGGATCGCCAGCCGGGGCCGGTAGGTGATCACGTTGGCGACCTGGGCGGCGTGCTCGCGCCCGTAGCGGCCGTAGACGTACTGGATGACCTCCTCGCGGCGGCGGTTCTCGATGTCCAGGTCGATGTCGGGCGGCCCGTCCCGGGCGGTGGAGAGGAAGCGTTCGAACAGCAGCTTGTAGTGGACCGGGTCGACGGCGGTGATCCCGAGGGCGTAGCAGACCGCCGAGTTGGCGGCCGAGCCGCGGCCCTGGCACCAGATGTCCCGGCTCCGGCAGAAGTCCACGATGTCGTGCACGATCAGGAAGTAGCCGGCCAGGTCGAGGTCCTCGATCACGTCCAGCTCCTTGGCGAGCTGACGGCGTGCGGCCGCGTTGCCGGAGCCGAAGCGGGCCGGGCCGCCGGCCGCGACCAGGGCGCGCAGGTGGCCGATCTCGGTCCCGCCCGCGGGGACGGGGAAGCCTGGCAGCTCCGGGTCCAGCCGGGCGAAGTCGAAGGCGCAGGCCCGGCCGAGTTCGACGGTGGCCCGCTGCACCCCGGGGAAGCGGGCCAGCCGGCCGGCCATCTCGCGACCCGAACGCAGGTGCGCGGTGCCGGCCGCGCTGGTCCAGCCGACCGCGTCCTGGAGGGTGCGGCGCTCGTGCAGGGCGGCGAGGCTCTGCGCGAGGCGGCCCTGGGCGGGGCCGGCGTGGTGGGCGTTGGTGGAGGCGACGACGGGGAGCCGCGCCTTCGCCGCGAGGGCGGCGAGGGCGTCGTTGCGCCGGTCGTCGCCGGGCAGCCACTGGTCGATCAGCTCGACGTGGACGTTCTCCGGGCCGAACGCCTCGGCGAGGGTGCGGAGCCGGCGCTCGGCCTCGCCCTGGTCCGGGCCGTGCCTCCCGGCGAGCGCGGCGGGGACCCGGCCGAGGCGGCAGCCGGTGAGCACCGCCCAGTGGCCGCCGTGCGCCCCGGCGAGCGCCCCGAGGTCGTACACCGGGTTGCCCTTGGCGCCACCGGCCAGCTGGGCGGCGGCGATCGCGGCGGAGAGGCGCCGGTAGCCGGCCGGGTCGCGGGCGAGGACCAGCAGGTGCTCCTCCGTCCCGCCGTCGCGGCCCGTCCCGCCGTCGCGGATCGTCAGCTCGGCGCCGAACACGGTGCCCAGGCCCGTGCCCCGGGCCGCCTCGGCGAGCCGGACGGCGGCGTACAGGCCGTCGTGGTCGGTGATCGCGAGGGTCTCCACGCCGAGCCGGACCGCCTCGGCGACCAGGTCCTCCGGGTCGCTGGCGCCGTCCAGGAAGCTGAAGGCGGAGTGGACGTGCAGTTCGGCCCAGGGGGTGGCGGGCTGCTCCGGTGCGGCGGGCTTCTCCGGTGCGGCGCGTTCGGGAGCCGGGGCGGGGCGGCGCAGCGGGACGACCGTACGGTCCGGCGCCGCGCCGGTCAGCCGGCGGTGCAGCTCGCTCCAGGGGAGCGTGGGGTGGCTGGTGAAGCCCATCGGGAGTTGCCTTCGTCGTTCTCGTGCTCGTCCTGCTCCCCCCTGCTCGCCTACTCGGCCTTCTCGGCCTGCTCCCTTCGGCCCTGCCCTTGCGGGCCTGCTCCGTTCGGGTGCCGGGGCCGCTAGTCGTAGCCGGCCTCCAGGTACCAGGCACCCCCCTCCACGGTGAGCAGCAGCGCCCGGCCGCCGTCCACCACGACCTGGAACCGTGCCCGGCGCCGGGCCAGCGACTGGTCCCACCAGTACTCGACCGCCGGCCAGGGCCCGGTCCAGCCGTCCACCCGCTCCTCCCGGCCCCGGACCACGACCAGGGCCGGCCGGGCCGACACCCCCGCCCGGCCGTCCACCGTGACCGGCCGCCCGGCCCCGTCCAGCACCCGCACCGGCGCCGGCTCCCGCAGCACCACGGCGGGCCACACCTCCGGCAGCCGCCCCGGCCACGGCGCGTCGACCGGCACCGCCGCCTCGTACGGCTCGCCCCACGGCACCTTCACCGCCTGCTCGCCCGGGCCGCGCCCGCCGGCCGGCTCGATCCGGCGCAGCCCGGCGTGGCCGAGCACCGCCTGCACCCGGGCGACCGCCCGCTCCACCCGGTCGTCCGCGACGGCCTGGCCCCACAGCGCGAGCTGGCGGCCCTGGTCCGGGGAGAGGCCGTCGGGGGCGAGCCGGAGCAGGGTGAAGCCGGTGTCCTCCCTACCCTCCCCGTTACCGTCGCCGTCGCCGTCGCCTGTGCCGGTGAAGGTGCCCGCGCCCTGCCAGGCCTGGAGCTGCCAGCGGACCCGCTCGGCCAGCGCCGTCGCGGACAGCCGGCCCTCGTGCCGCCACAGCCGGGAGGCCGTCCGGCCATCCGCGCAGGCCACCTCGACGGCCACCCGGCGGCAGGTCAGCCCGGCCCCGGCCAGCCGCTGGTGCAGCTGCTCGGCCAGCGCGCGGGCGACGAACACCAGCGGTTCGGCCGACGGCTCCGGCGGGTCGAAGCGCTGCTCGACGGCGAGGTCCGGCTCCTCGTCGCGGGGCACCAGCGGACGCGGCTGCAAGCCGCGGGCCAGCCGGTGCGCGACCGTCCCGGACGGGCCGAAGCGGTCCGCGACCGACTCGGCCGGCAGCGCGGCGAAGGCCCCGACGGTGGGCAGGCCGAGCCGCCCGAGCAGTTCGGCCAGCGCCTCGTCGCCCAGCGCGCTCACCGGGTACGGGGCGAGGAACTCCGCCGTCCGTCCGGCCGGGACCAGCACCCCGGCCCGGGCGGCGAGCACGGCGGCGAACAGGCCGTCGGCGACGCCGACCCGGGCCCGGGGGGCGGTGGTGGCCGGTGGAGGGGCGGTGGGCTGCCGCTCTTCGACGGCCGGCGCGCCCGGAACGGCGTCCGGGACGAGCGGCTGCCCGAGGGCGTCCGCCACCGCCCTGCCGACCTTGTCGGCCAGCGCCTCCTCGCCGCCGAAGTAGCGGCCCGGGCCCTTCACCGGGATCGCGCACAGGCCCGGGCGGATCACCTCCACCCGGGGCGTGAACGCCTCCACCGCCGCGACCACCGGCTCGAAGCGGCGGGTCTCCGCCTCCGGGTCGCGGTCGCGCAACTCCAGCTCCGGGCAGAGCCGTTGGGCCAGCTTGAGCCGCTGCCCCTGCCGCACCCCGGCCGCCCGGGCGCCCTCCGAGCAGGCGAGGATCCGCCCGCCCTCGGTCACCGCTACCGGGTCGTCGCCGGTGACGGCTGCCACCGGCCAGTCCGGGCACCAGACCACCAGCACCCGGGGGGTCCTGTCGTCCGCCGTCCCGGATGCCATCGCTGTCTCGGCCGTCACCTCAGACCACCGCCGCCACGCGGGGTGCCATCGGCTCCGCCGCCGGTATCACCGTGGGTTCCGCCACCGGCTGCGGCTGCTCCTGGAGCGGACGCACCGCGCCGTACTCGTCCGGCAGCCAGAGCCGGGCCGTCCGGCCGCGCACCGCCGAGCCGCGGCCCTCGGCCACCACCTCCACCTGTCGGCCGACGAGTTGTCCGTGGCCGTCGCCCAGTCCGAACCAGCGCCCGGAACGCACCGCCAGCCGCAGTGCCGCGCCCGGCCACGGTCCGGCGACCAGCAGCACGCAGCCGCTGCGCCGCAGCACCGCCGCCAGCCGGGCGGCCAGCTTCGGCGGCACCGGCCCGTCCGGGCGCAGCATGATCAGCTCGACCGCGCCGGCCAGCACCGAGACCACCTCGGCCCAGTGCGGCCCCGGGTCGTCCGCGACCAGCAGCCGGCGCAGGTCCAGCCCGTACCCCTCGGCGGCGGCCAGTCCCAGGTCCGGCAGTCCGACCGCCGCGGCCCAGCCGCCTCCGATCTCCTTCACCCCGGCGGCGAGCGCCAGCAGCAGCCCGGTGTCCCCGCCCGCCACCGACACCGCCGTCCCCCGGCGCAGCCCGGCCTCGGGCAGCACCTCCCGGAGCGCGGACGGCACCGGCAGCAGCCCCCGCCCCTCCCTCTGCTCCCCGTCCTCCCCCTGCTGCCCCCGTTTTCCCGGCACGGCAGCCGGGGACGCCACCGGGCGGAGCACGGGGCGTGCGGTCTGCTCGGCGGTTGATTCGAAAAAAGGTTCGAAAACGGGCACACCCCCAGGATCGAACATTCGTTCGCAAAGATTCAAGTCCGATCCGTCCACCCCACCCGTCACTCTCCGCTGTCCCGCCTCGGCGGGGCTGCGCGGATCGCGGCGCGGCGCGGCGCGGCGCGGCCGCCGGAGGCTCCGGCACCGGACGGGCGACACCGTTCGTCCGACCGGACTACCGACAAACCTTTTTTCCTTGACAAATTTTTTTGTCGGATGGATGCTGGAACGGTGCTGGAAGTCGCCGTGATCGAAGAACCCGCCGCGGCCGAGGCCTCGCTGGACCCCCTGCGGTCACGCCTCCTCGCCGCCCTGACCGAGCCCGCCTCGGCCGCCATGCTGGCCGCCCGGCTGGGCCTGCCCCGGCAGAAGGTCAACTACCACCTGAAGGAACTGGAGCGGCACGGCCTCGTCGAACTCGACGAGGAACGCCGCAAGGGCAACGTCACCGAACGGGTGTACCGCGCCACCGCGGCCTCCTACGTGATCTCCCCCAGCGTCCTGGCCGCCGTGAGCCCGGACCCCGCCCGCTCCCCCGACCAGCTCTCCGCCCGCTGGCTGCTGGCGCTCGGCTCCCGGCTGGTGCAGGAGGTCGGGGCCCTGCTGACCGGCGCCTCCCGGGCCCGCCGGCGGGTCGCCAGCTTCGGCATCGACGCGCAGGTGCGGTTCGCCTCCGCCGCCGACCGGGCCGCCTTCGCCGAGGAACTGGCCCAGTCCGTGGCCACCCTCGTCAGCCGCTACCACGACGAGTCCGCCCCCGGGGGCCGCAGCCACCGGGTGATCGTCGGACTCCACCAGATCCCCGCCGCCCAGCCCGGCCCCGGGGCGGAGCAGGACGGGACCAGGGCGGAGCAGGACGTGACCGGCACGGAACAGGCCGGCCCCGGCACGGAACAGGCCGTCACCCGGGCGGACCAGGAGGACCCACGATGACCCACCCGTTCGAGATCGAGCTGGAGACCTCCCTGCCGGCGAGCCCGGAACAGGTCTGGGAGGCGATCGCCACCGGACCGGGGATCGACTCCTGGTTCATGGGCCGCAACGAGCTGGACCCGCGCGAGGGCGGCACCGCCGTCATGGAGACCGGGGGCCACCGCGCGGAGGCGGTCGTCACCGCCTACGAGCCCGGCAAGCGCCTGGCCACCCGTACGGCCACCGGCGAGGACGGCCGGTTCATGGCCTTCGAGTACCTGATCGAGGGCCGGGACGGCGGCGCCACCGTGCTCCGCGTCGTCCACAGCGGCCTGCTCGGCGACGACTGGCAGGACGAGTACGACGCGCTGCGCCGCGGCTGGCCCTTCCACCTCCACACGCTCCGCGAGTACCTCACCCACTTCCCCGGCCGCACCGCCGTCCCCGTCTTCGCCGCCGCACCGGCGGCCGGCCGGACGGAACCGGAGGTCCGGGCCCTCCTCGCCCGCGCCCTGTCGCTGCCGCTCCCGGTCGCCGCGGGCACCCGGGTCCACGGCGAACCGGCGGGCCTGCCGCCGCTGGACGGCGAGGTGGTCTGGGCGGACGACGAGCGCTTCGAGGTCCGCACCGCCGACGGGCTCTACACCTTCCACCACGGCTCCGGCCTGGTGCTGATGTTCCACCACCTCTTCGGCCCGACTCCGGGCGGGGCCGGGGGCGGAGCCGGGACCGGGGCCGGGGGCGAGGCCGAGGCCGAGGCCGCCTGGCAGCGGTGGCTGACCGGAGCCCTCGCCTGACCTTTCGGACCTTCGGGCCATCGGACCTTCAGACCTTCAGATCTCCTTCAGACCTCCTTCAGACCCGACAGAAGCAGAACCGCACGAGAACCGAGGTACCACCCATGCGCACCCTGATCAGCACCGCCTTCATCTCGCTCGACGGCGTCGTCGAGGGCCCCGGCGGCGAACCCGGCTACCGCAACTCCGGCTGGACCTTCAAGGACATCGAGTTCCTCCCCGAGGCGTTCGAGATCAAGGGGCGGGAGCAGGAGGAGGCCACCGCGATGCTGCTCGGCCGGGCCAGCTACCAGGCGTTCAGCCCGGTGTGGCCGGACATGGCGGAGTTCGCCCACTACAAGACGCTGCCGAAGTACGTCGTCTCCACCACCCTCGCCGAGGCCGACCTGGTGTCGAACTGGGGCGAGACCAGCATCCTGCGCTCGCTCGACGAGGTCGCCGCACTGAAGGAGACCGAGGGCGGCCCGATCATCGTCCACGGCAGCGCCACCCTGAACCACGCCCTCTCGGACGCCGGCCTGATCGACCGCTACCACCTGCTCGTCTTCCCGCTGCTGCTCGGCGCCGGCAAGCGCCTGTTCAGCACGACGGACAAGGACGCCCAGAAGCTGAAGCTGGTCGAGTACGGGGCCTACGGGAACGGCATCCAGAAGCAGGTCCTCGACGTGGTCCGCTGACCGCTCTCCACTCCTCCTCTCCATCCTCCCCCGTGGGAGCGTTGACGGCCCCGGACCGTCAACGCTCTTCCGTGGTGCCCCAGATGAACACCTCACTGCTCGGCTGCCGCTCCGAGAAGAGCCCCGACGGCGAGGTCCGGGCGAGGAGGCGGCGGAGGTCCGCCTCGAAGGCCGGACGGCGCTCGGCGAAGAGGTGCGGGGCCGAGAAGGAGAGCGCGAAGACGCCCGCGACCGCGTCGTCGGCCGTGCGCTCCAGCGGCCGTCCGCCCGGGACGACGATCCGCTGCGGGCCGGCGAAGCCCGCCCGGGCGAGGACGGCGGCCTCGTCGCCCGGCGTGCCGTGCGGCAGCAGCCCCTGCCCGGCGCGGCGGACCGGGCCGAGGTAGCGCCGGACCAGCCCGTCGATCGCGGCGTACGGGACCGGCGGGTGCGGCAGCCCCTCGGTGGGACGCGGTTCGCCCTTCAGGTCCGAGACGTGCGCCAGGGCACCGCCGGGCCGCAGCATGCGCCGTACGGTCGCCGCCACCAGGTCGCGGTCCATCCAGTGGAAGGACTGGCCGAAGACCGCCAGTGTGAAGGTGCCGAGGCCCGGCGGCAGTTCCTCGGCCCTGGCCCGCACCCAGGTGGCCTTGGGCTCCTCGGCGCCCACGCGGCGCGCCTCGGCGATCATCCCGGCGTCCGGGTCCACCCCGACGACCTCGTCGAACAGGTGGGCCAGCCCCAGCGCCAGCGTGCCCGGCCCGCACCCCACGTCGAGCAGCCGCCCCCGCCCGTCGAGCCCCAGCGCCCCGGCCAGCGCCTCCGCCAGTCCGGGGGCGTACGGGAGCCTGCCCCGGGTGTAGTGGGCGGCCGTTCCGGCGAACAGCGTCTCGTCCCAGGACCAGGCGTCGCCGGTCATGGCTGCTCCTCACAGGTCTGTTTCGGGTGAACAGGCTTGATCGTGGCACAGGTTGACGCCTGGTCGGGGCGGGTGGGATCGGAAATCGATGGACAGGCATCATGCGATCAACAGACTGATCCCATGACCACTGCAGATGACAAGAACGACCTCCGGATCTACATCCAGGACGCCCGCGACGCCCTGCTCTGGAAGCTCGAAGGCCTCTCCGAGTACGACCTGCGCCGCCCGCTCACCCCCACCGGAACCAACCTGCTGGGCCTGGTCAAGCACGTCACCGGCGCCGAGGCGCTGTACTTCGGCGACACCTTCGGCCGCCCCTTCCCCGAGCCGGCCCCGGTGTGGATCACCGGCCAGACCGAGCCGAACGGCGACCTGTGGGCGCGGGCGGACGAGAGCACCGACGAGGTCGTCGGGCGCTACCGGCGGGTCTGGGCGCACTCCGACGCCACCATCGAGGCCCTGCCGCTGGACGCCGTCGGCAAGGTGCCGTTCGGCGCCCGCCACGAGCAGACCCTGCACCGGGTACTCGTCCACATGATCGCCGAGACCCACCGCCACGTCGGCCACGCCGACCTGGTCCGCGAACTCGTCGACGGCGCCACCGGCCAGCGCTCCGACGGCGCCAACACCGCCCCCGGCGACACCGACTGGTGGCGGGCCCACCACGACCGCGTGGAGCGGGCGGCCCGGGAGGCCGGCGGCCTCGCCTGAGCCGGAGAACGCCGGGAGGGCGGAGGAGCGGCCGGGGATCTCAGCCTCCGTGCCGGGCGGGCGCGCCGACGTGCCGCACGACGGCCGCCGCCCGGTCGGCGAGCGGCCCCGGAGCGATCGGGACGCACACGTACCCGAACCCGGCATAGGCCTCCCGGTGGATCCGCTCGAACCGCAGCGACTCCTCGTACGAGATGCGCCGCGCCTCGGTCGGGGTGACGAAGCCCGGGCTCTCCACGAAGAACACCTCGCGTTCGTACACCTCCTCCGCCCGGATGCGCTTCAACTCCCGGGCGAGGAAAGGGGTCACGGGATGACCGAGGTACACCGCCAGGGCGTACGTGCACACCGGCGAGCGGTCGAAGAACCGCACCTCCCCCGGCCCGCCGACGGCCCCCTCCTGCCGCTGCCTCTGCAGGGCGACCACCGCGTCCACGAACGACGGGTCCGCCCACGGCTCCGGCACGCCCTGGGCCTGCCGCAGCGCGATGACGTCCGTGGCGGCCTCCTCGACCACCGGGTAGCCCGCGCACTCCAACCACCGCAGGACCGCCGTCTTCCCGGCCCCCGGGGTACCGGTCAGCAGATAGCGCTTCATCCCCGCACTCTACGGGGCCGGGGTGGCGGGTGCGGGGCGCCGTAGGGTGTCGGGCATCGGGGGCAGGGGCAGGGCACATGGGGGCATGGGGGCATGGGGGCATCCGGCGTGACGGACGAGGGGCAGGGTGTGAGGACGGCCGTCCGGTGCCCGGACTGCGGGGGCACCGCCGTCCGCAGCGTCGGCCAGTTCCTGCTACGCGGGCGGGAGTTGCGGTGGGACGCCGAGCGGTTCTGCCCCCAGTGCGTAGCCGTCTGCTGCGACTGGGGCCAGGAGGCCGCGCGGGGCTCCCGCTCCGGCAGACCCGGGAACTCCTCGACGAGCTACGGGACTTCGACCTGAGCGGGACGACCGTCGAGATGGCGTACTGGCGGGTGCGGCTGGCCGAACGGGGAGTCGCGGCCGAGACGGCGGACGGCTTCGGACGGGCGTACCGGTACGTGGGACCGCCGGAACTGTGGCCGGGGGACGACGGCGGGACGGGCACCGGACGCGGCCAACCGGTACGGACAGCAGGCGAGTTCGCCGCCTGGGTGGCGGAGCGGACGGCGGCGGAGCTCGCGGAGCCGTTCACCTTCGTGGTCGGCCTCGGCGGCACACTGCGGCTCGCTCCGCGCCGTAGCGAGCATATGGCCTGCGCGGGTGGGGAGTTGGTGCTGAGCGCCGGGGAGATCGGGTTCCGGCGTTCGCGGGACGGCTGGGAGGTCGAGACGGTCGGCAACCACTCCACCGGCTACTGCCCCGACACCACCTCCTGGCCCGCCGTCGCCGCCGCCCTCACCCTCGTCGGACTCCCGCACCCCGGCGCCTTCACCCACGCCGCGGTCTTCCGCCGCTGCCCGCGGTGCGGCAACTGCAACCTCGTCCGCAAGGAGCACTACGCCTGCGCCTTCTGCGCCTTCTGCGACGCGGACCTGCCCGAACACTGGAACGTCGACGAGGTCGCGCTGCCGTGACCCGGGCGGGCCACCGCACACCGCCCCCACCCACAGCGCACCTCAGCACTGTCAGGCCGGACCGCTAGGGTCTGTGGGTCACGGGGCAGGCCGGGAAAGGGTGGGGGCACGTGAGGTGTGAGCGGGTGGCGGAGCTGCCGGGTGGGGTGGTGCACGCGGGGAGCCGGGAGTTCCTGGTGCGGGAGGGGCTGCCTGCGGCCGGGGCGTTCCTGGACTTCGAGGCGCTCCGGGGCGGGGAGCTGACGGCGCTCCCGGCGGAGGCGGAGCGGCTGTTCGTCCTCGGGGAGACGGAGTACTGCACGCCGTTCGCCGCCGGCGGCAGCCTGGTGCTGCTGGACGGGGTGACCGGTGAGGTGTTCCTGGACAACGGCGGCCCGCGCCGCGACCTGCTGGCCTCCGGCCTGACCGCCCTGGCGGGCCTGGTGCGCGAGGTCGACACGGTGGCCGAGGCGGCGCTGCGCCCTGAGGCGCTGGACGGGCGGCGCGGGCCGGCCGTCCTGGCCGAGGTGCTGGCAGGAGCCGAACGGCGGATGCGGGAGATCGATCCCGGCCTGTTCGGCGACGGCTCCGCACCGCCCCCGCACTGGGGCACCGCGCTGCTGGTGCGGGCGCTGGGCTGGGGCGCCCTGCCGGGCGGTCCGGGCGGGCCCGCGTACGCGATAGCCCCGGAGCTGGTGGCGGAGCTGGCCGCGCTGACGGACGAGGACGGCGGCCCCGGACGGGTGCACCGCTTCCGGCCCGCCGAGCTGCCCGCCGCCCTGGTCCACGAGCCGACCCGGCGGCTGCTGACCGAGGTCGGCCTGCCGCTGGGCGGGGCGATGTTCGGGGTGTGCGAGGAACCGCTGGTCACCATGGGCGAGGCCTACCCCGAGTACTTCGACGGCGAGGAGGAACGCCCGTACCAGCGGGACTTCCTCGCCCTCGGGGACTGGCCGACCGACCTCACGATCGCCCTGGACGGCGCCACCGGCCGGCTGGAGCTGCCGGACTGGTACGACGACGGCCACCCCGAGGCCTACCTCAACCGCGACCTGTCCGCCCTGCTCTACGCCCTCTGGACGTACGAGCGGCTGCGCGCCGAATGGGATCGCTGGGACTACGGCCGGGCCCGGGAAACGTGGTCGGTGTTCGATCCGCAGGCACTGCTGAGCGCAGTGGTGGACCGGCTGGTGGAGGCCGTCGACCCGGAGGCGTTCGCCTCGCCCGGCTGCTCCTGGCGGCTGCTCGCCGAGGACGGCCACATGGGCGGCCTGCTGGGCTGAACGCCCAGGAGCCGTTGCCGCCGGTGGGTGACAAGCCCGGTCAGCCGCCGCCGTGGACGGCGGCAACGGCCAGGAACGGATGTGTCACCTCCACGCGTTGGACCGACATGGTGATGATGGCGGGTCTGCTCCTCATGGCAGTACTGGTGATCGTGCCCTTCACACTGGCCTCGATCCGGCATCTCGTGGTGCGATCGGGCAGCCCGCGATGGTTGTGCCGCCGTCTGACCACCCGGACGCGAAGGAGCGGGCTCGGCCTTGGCGCCACCGCGACCGAGGAGTTGCACGCCTTCTTCAATGCCAACAAGCGCGTGCAGATCGAGCAGCGGCGGACTCAACTGGTCCTACGGGACGACGACCACGCCGGCGCCCCGCCTCGCCTGGGTGTCGACTTGGGCGCCGGCACCGCAGTCGTCCGACAGCAGCGGTAGTTCACCCTCCTTCTCCTTGCGCCCGACGCGTGCTGGAGCCTGCCGAACTCGCGGACGAGCCCTGGGAAGCGGCCTGGGGAGCTGCTCCTGGACGATGACGCGCTCGCCCTCGCCGTTGGGTTCCTCGAAGGCGGCGAAGTGGCGTTCCAGGAGATCATCGGAGACGGTGATGCTGTTCACCGCAGGCCCAACACCGAACTCATGCTCGCCCGACGGGCCACCTGCCGGTCACCCGGTGGCCGATCCACCGGGCCGGTACGCCCCGAACCCAGTCGCTCCCAAGGCCGTGAGCCCCACCACCCGGCGGTCACGGCGGACCGCGCCACTCCTGCTTCACCGTCCGGGAGAGCGCTTGGGGTCAGCGGGTGGCACGTCGGTCCGGGCGTAGGCTGGGCCGATTCGATCACTCGCGAAGGCGTCGAAAGGACCGGTGGGGGATGCGCGGCGACACGGAGGAGCTCTACCGGGCGTTCGCGGAGCGGGAGGCGCGCGGGAACTCGCCGATCTACCAGGAACTGGCCGAAGGCGTCGCCGGGGACGGGCAGTTGCGCGCACTGCTGGACGGGCTTCCGGCCGCGAAGCGGCAGCCGAACCTGCTGTTCGGCGCGGTCCGGCACCTGGGTGGGCCGGTGACGGAGGGCTGGCCGGCTTTCCGTGACTGGACGGCGGAGCGGTGGGCCGAGGTCTCGGCGACGATGCTGGAGCGGCGGACGCAGACCAACGAGGCGGGCCGCTGCGCCACCCTGCTGCCGCTGCTGGCCGCGCTGCCGCAGCCGCTCGCCCTGATCGAGGTGGGCGCCTCGGCCGGGCTCTGCCTGTACCCGGACCGCTATCGGTACCGGTACCTGGCCGGGGACCAGGACGGGGACGGGCAGCGGGACGGGGACGGACATGAGCGTGGGGCCGGTGCCCCGGTCGCCGAGTTCGGCGCCGCCGCGAGCCCGGTGACGCTGGACTGCGTGGTGAGCGGGCCGGTGCCGCTCCCAAACTCCCTGCGGGAACGGCTGCCCGAGGTGGTGTGGCGGGCCGGGATCGACCTCAATCCGTTGGACGTGCGGGCCGAGGAGGACATGCGCTGGCTGGAGTCGCTGGTCTGGCCCGAGCAGACCCACCGGCTGGAACGGCTGCGCGGCGCCGTCCGGGTCGCCCGGGCCGAACCGCCGCTGCTGGTGCGCGGCGATCTCAACGCGACGGTACGGGAGTTGGTCGCGCGGGCCCCGGCGGGGGCGACGCCGGTGGTGTTCCACAGCGCGGTGCTCGCGTACCTGCCGCCGGAGGAGCGGGAGGAGTTCGCGGCGACGATGCGTGAACTGCCCGGGCACTGGATCTCCAACGAGGCGGTCTCGGTGCTGCCGGCCGTCGCCCGACGCCTCCCCCGCCCGGCGGCCGTCGCCGGGCTGTTCGCGCTGGCCCTGGACGAGCGGCCGGTGGCCTTCACCGGACCGCACGGGCAGTCCCTGGACTGGTTCGGCGAGGCCTGAGCGGCCGTACGACAACGTGCGGGCAGCGTGGAAGTCCCGGGCTTGAAGCTGCCGCAGCGGCAGCTTCTACCGTCGTGACCAGGGCCGGAGAACCGGCCCTGGTCCACGCGAACGTGGAACGTGGAAACGAGGGAGGCAACCATGGCCTGGCCCATCGCCGAGGTGGCCCGGATGTCCGGTGTGACGGCCAGGACCCTGCGGCACTACGACGAGATCGGGCTGCTGCCCCCGGCCTGGATCGGCTCCAACGGCCACCGCTACTACGAGGAGCGGCAGCTGCTCCAGCTGCAACAGATCCTGGTACTGCGGGCACTGGGCGTGGGGCTGACCGAGATCGCCCGGATCCTGAGCGATCAGGTGGACGAGCTGGAGGCCTTGCGGGGCCACCGCCGGCGGCTGGTCGCCGAGCGCGACCGGCTCGACGCCCTGGCCGCCACCGTTTCCCGCACGATCGCCGACCTGGAACGCTCCCAGAAGGACGGCACACCCATGACCATCAACCGCCCCGAGAACCTGTTCGAGGGCATCCAGCCCGACGACGTCGACGCGAGCCTGCGCGACTTCCCCGAGCACGCCGAGGCGGCCCGGCGCGCGACCGCCGCGACGACCCCGGCCGAGATCGAGGCCGGGCAGCGCGAGCGGACCGCCCGCATGATCCGCCTGGCGGAGCTGAAGGCGGCCGGCCACCCGGCCGACGCCGAGGCCGTGCAGAGCACGGTCGAGGAGGAGTACCGGCTGCTCCACGACTTCCGGTCCGTCTCGACCGAGGAGTACCTGGCGATCGCCCGCTCCTGCACCGAGAACGAGCAGTGGAGCGCCGCGTACGAGGCCATCGCCCCGGGCCTGGCCGCTTACCAGCGTGCTGCCATGGAGGCGTACGCGGCGGCACGGCTGTCCTGATCCGGGCCTGGTCCGGGCCTGATCGGACGGCCTGGGTCGGCCCTGCCCGGCCCGGCCCTGTCTGGGAGCCTTACGGGGGGTTCCCAGACGGGGCCGGGTACCGGGTTTTGTTTCCTCTCCTGGCCCTCCCCCGCGTCGTCACTCCGTCCGCAGCGCCGTGACCGTCCTGGTGCGGGCCGCCCAGGTGGCCGGGAGGGCGGCTCCGAGCAGGGCCAGCACCAGGCCGCCGAGTATCAGCGGCCCCACCACCGACGGGGCGAACACGGCGAGGTCGGCGTCCGGCACCCCGATTCCGGCGGCCCGTGCCATCGCGGGCATCACCCGGTGGTGCACCAGGATGCCGATCGGGACCCCGATCACCCCGGCCGCCAGCCCGCTGCCGCAGACCGAGGTGAGCACCATGCCGACGGTCTGCCGGGGTGACATCCCGAGCGCCTTGAGCACCCCGAGGTCGTGCACCCGCTCCCGGGTGTCCAGCAGCACGGTGTTGAGCACCCCGAGTCCCGCCACCACGGAGAGCAGCAGCGTGAGCGTGCCCGCCAGGGTGTTCATCGCCAGCACCACGATGCTGAGGTGCTCCTCTCCGGGGTCGGCGCTCAGGCCCAGCGGCTTCACGGCCTGGTCCAGCCCGTCGGCGTAGGACTGCGCATCGGTGCCCGGGGTGAGGTCGATGTGGAAGGTGAGCGCCTCGGCGTGGATCGCGCCGCCGAGCGGCGCCAGCGTGGACCGGTCCGTGAACACCAGGTCGTTGGTGGTCAGGACCTCGCCGGTGATCTTCGCCGGGGTGCTGCGTCCGTGGTCGGTGAGGGTGACGGTGTCACCGACCTTCGCCTGGGTGGCCCGCAGGGTGGCGGCGGCCACCACGACCTCGCCGGGGCCGTGGAACCAGCGGCCGGAGACCAGTTGGAAGCCGCTCCAGGAGGTGTCGCCGCTGAACGCGACCACTTCGGAGCGCCCGGTGCTGCCGGCCAGGGCGACCGGGGTCGGGACGGTGCTGTACCAGGCCCGGGTGCCCGGGCGGGAGTCGACGGCCCTGGCCACGGCCGCCTCGTCCACGTGGTCGGCGGACGGCGCGGCGCCGTCGAACGGGGTCTGGACCACCACCTTGCCCGCGCGGTCGGCCGCCAGACCGTCCTGGATCGAGCCCAGCGAGAGCGTCAGGCCGACGCAGAGGGTGACCCCGACCGTACCGAGCACCACGGCGGCCCCGGTGGTCGCCGAGCGGCCCGGCCGGTTGAGCGGGGAGGCCAGCCCGAGGCTGAGCGCCCGTGGCACCGGCAGCCGGCCGATCAGCTCCTGCGCCCGGGACACCGGGCCCACCGCCCCCGCCCCACCGACCGTGCCGCGGGCGGCTGCCCGCTTGGCGCCCGGCGCCGTCCGGCCGACCGCGAGCGCCTCCACCGTCCGCAGCCGCCCGGCCCGCAGCGCCGGCACCAGCGCGGTGCCCGCCACCGCCCCCAGGGCCGCCACCGCGACCACGACGTCCACCCAGACCGGGATGCCGAGCAGCCCGCCGCGCAGGGCCTTGTGAGCCAGCCCGAGGACCGGTACGGACAGCAGGTTGCCGAGGAGCACACCGAGCGCCGTGCCGACCCCGGCGGGTATCAGCGCCTGGCCGACGTAGGCGCGCGCCACCTGGGCCGGGGTGAAGCCCAGGGACTTGAGGATGCCGATCCGCCGGGTGGCGGCGCTGACGGCGCCGCTGACCACGACTCCGATGATCAGCACCGACATGGCCAGGCCGAGCACCCCGAAGGCCGTGACGAACGGGACGAAGGTCGAGGCCGTCCGGTTCGCCTCCTCCTGGGCGGGCCGGTAGGAGGTGGCCCTGGCGAGCGCCCCGCCCGGGACCGCGGCGGCCAGTGCGGCGCGGTCGGCCTCCACCTCGGCGTCGCCGCCGGCGTGGGCGAAGCGGTAGAGGTACTGGACGGAGGGCTCCGTTCCGGGCGCCGTCAGCCCGGCCACCTGCTCCGGGACAACCCAGCCGTCCGCGCTCCAGGAGACCGAGGCCGCCAGGCCGACGACCTTGAGCGTCGGATGCCCCGGCAGCTCCGGGAACTCCATGCTGTCGCCGACCGCCAGCGGCGAGTGCCCGTCCAGGAACACCACCTCGCCGGGGCCGGCGACCCAGCGGCCTTTGGTGATCCGCAGGCCGTCCAGCGGGCCGTCCTGGGCGCGGCCGACCAGCGTCATCGGCGGCAGCGGGCTCCCGGCCGGCGGGATCCGGGTATCGGGGCCGGAGCGCGGCTGGACGGCGACCGCCTGGTAGGGGCCGGCCGAGGCCGTCACGCCGGGCGCGTGGGCCGTCGCGGCGAGCTGGGCGGGGCTCGCCCTGGCCCGGTCGTACAGCACGTTGAGGTGGGCGCCGCGCTGGTCGGCGAAGGAGCGCTGGTACGGGCCCTGGGCGGCGACCAGCAGCCCGAGCGCGAGGATGCACGCCGTCACGGACACCATCGTGGTGAGCACCATCACCAGGGTCTGCACCCGCCGACGGCCGACCCCGGCGCGTACCACCTTGCCGAGCGCGCTCATCGGCCACCGCCCGGTGCCGGCACGGCCGCCGTGTCCCGGACCAGCCGGCCGTCGAGCAGTTCGATCGTCCGGTCGGCGCAGGCCTCGGCGAGCGCGGTGTCATGGGTGACCAGCAGGATCGTCTGGCCCTCCGCGTTGAGCCCGCGCAGCAGGTCGCGGACGTCGGCGGCGGAGGCGGTGTCCAGCGCCCCGGTGGGCTCGTCGGCCAGCAGCAGCGGCGGACGGTTCATCAGCGCCCGGGCGACCGCGACCCGCTGGCGCTCCCCGCCGGAGAGCCGGCCGGGGAAGGCCTTGGCGTGCCGGGCCACCCCCAGCCGCTCCAGCAGCTCCCCGGCCCGGGCCCGCGCCTGCTCCCGCCGCATCCCGGCCAGCTGGGCCGGGAGCAGCACGTTGTCCTCCGCGGTCAGGTCGTCCAGCAGGTTGAAGAACTGGAACACCATGCCGATCCGCGCCCGCCGGTACTCGGCCAGCGCGGCCTCGCCGAGCCGGTGCACGGCGACGCCGTCCACCTCCACCTCGCCCTCGCTCGGGCGGTCGAGGCCGGCGATCAGGTTCAGCAGGGTGGACTTGCCGCTGCCCGAACGGCCGAGCACGGCCAGTGCCTCTCCGGCCCGGACCTCCAGGTCGAGCCCGGCCAGGGCGGGACGGGCGGCGTCGGATCGGTCGTACGTCTTGCTGACGCCGCGGATCCGGATGATCGGCGCGTTCACGGGCCCTCCACTGTTCGGCGTCCGGCCCCGGGAAGCCCGGGCCGGCTGACGGAACATCACGCTACGAATCGGCGGCGGGGTGCCGACAGCCGTCTGGACGGCCTCTGCGGGGTGTATCCAGATACACCCCGAACTGGGTGTTCAGGCCTAGAGCACCAGGGGCCCCGGCCGGGCAGACTGACCCAGCGAAAGATCGGAACCGGGGTCCGCGGGGCCCCGGAACGACAGCTTCGGAACCGCGGCTTCGGGCCGCGGCGCCGCGGCCTCCGGGCGGGGCCGCGCAAGGGAGAGGGGGCGCGTCATGGACGCGGGAGTGCTGAACGGACTGGCCCTGCGGGTCGGCCGGGCGTGTGCGGACGGGGTGCGCGCCTGGTACGCGGTGACGCTGGCCGTGACGGGGTTCCTCGCGCTGCTGGCGGGGCCGGTCCTGCTGGCCACCGCGCTGTTCGGTCCGGACGAGCCCGGGGACTTCACCCCGGGCGGGCCGCTGATCCTGGCGGTGCCGATGGCACCGGTCGCCCTGTGGGCGCTCTGCTGGGCCACCGGGGGCGGCGGCCGGGCGGTCGGCGCCGCGCTGTTCGCTCCGGGGACGATAGCGCTGATGGCGGCCCACCTCTACGGCGGTGCGGCGCCGGGCGGCCGGTCCGGTTCGGTCTGGCTGGCGCCCGCACTGCTGGTGCTCGGGCTGTTCGGCGCCCGCTGGATCGCGACGGAGAGCAGGCGCACCGTCGGGAAGTGGAGCGGGCGGCCGATACCGGTGCCGTACCGCCGGCCGGTCCGCGCCGGGGCCTGGCCGCGGCTGCGGGCCGGCGGCTGGCTCACCGACCCGGCGACCTGGCGGGACTTCGCCTGGACGCTGCTCACCGGCGCCACCGTGCTGCTCACCGCCGCGATCGTCGTGCTGACCCCGGTCGCCCTGGAGGTCTTCGGCCGGAACGGACCGTTCTTCGCCCTGGGCGTCGTCTACTCGATGGGCCTGACCATCGCCCCGTTGGCCGTCCTGTGGGCCGCCCCGCCGGCCCTGCGGATCCACGAGAAGGCCGCCCGGGCCCTGCTCGGGCCCTCCCGCCGAGCCGAGCTGGCCCGCCAGGTCAGCCATCTCGCACGGACCAGGGCGGACACCATCGACGCCGGCGCGGCCGAGCTGCGCCGGATCGAGCGGGACCTGCACGACGGGGCGCAGGCCCGACTGGTCGCACTGGGCATGCTGCTGACCGTGGCCGAGCAGCTGAAGGACGACCCGGACGCCCTCGGGCCGCTGCTGGCCGAGGCCCGGCTGTCCTCGGTGAAGGCGCTGGGCGAGCTGCGGGACCTGGTCCGCGGGATCCACCCCCCGGTGCTCGCCGACCGCGGCCTGGCCGACGCGGTGCGGGCGACGGCACTGGACCTGCCGCTGCCGGTCGGCTTCACTGGCGGCCTGCCCGGCCGGGCGCCCGCCCCGGTGGAGTCGGCCGCCTACTTCGCGGTGACGGAGCTGCTGGCCAACGTGGTGAAGCACGCCGGGGCCTCGCGGGTGTGGATCGAGATAGGGCACAGTGACGGGCTGCTGCGGATATCGGTCACCGACGACGGGCGCGGCGGCGCCGAGCCGTCCCGGGGGACCGGCCTCAGCGGAACCGAACGCCGACTGGCCGCCTTCGACGGGGTGCTCGCGATCAGCAGCCCGCCCGGTGGGCCGACCATCGTGAACCTGGAGATCCCGTGCGCGTTGTCATCGCCGAAGACCTCTTCCTCCTCCGGGACGGACTGACCCGGCTGCTGGAGGCCAACGGCATGAAGGTCACCGCGGCGGTGGAGGACGGCGAGCAGCTGCTCGCCGCGGTGGCCGCGGACCGGCCCGACATCGCCGTGGTGGACGTCCGGCTGCCGCCGAGCTTCACCGACGAAGGGCTGCGGGCGGCGCTGGCGGCCCGTCAGGCCCACCCGGGCCTGCCCGTCCTGGTGCTGTCGCAGTTCGTGGAGCAGCTGTACGCCCGCGAGCTGCTGGCCGGCAGCACCGGCGGGATCGGCTACCTGCTCAAGGACCGGGTGATGGACGGCACCCAGTTCATCGACGCCGTACGGCGGGTCGCCCAGGGCGGCACCGCGATGGATCCGGAGGTGATCACCCGGCTGCTCACCCACAACTCCTCGGCCGGCCCGGTCTCCACGCTCTCCCCGCGCGAGCGGCAGGTGCTCGGACTGATGGCGGAGGGCCGGTCCAATGCGGCGATCGCCCAGCAGCTGGTGATCACCGAGCGGGCCGTCGCCAAGCACACCGCGTCGATCTTCGTCCGGCTCGACCTCCAGCCCTCCGATGACGACAACCGCCGGGTCCTGGCCGTCCTGGCCTACCTCAACAACTCCTGAACGACTCCCGAACGACTCCCGAAAGGAGCCGCCACCGCCCACACTCCGGCGCCACCGTCCCACAACTTGATAGATCACCGACAAATGGCGAGTGGCCCTCCGCTGCAGGGGGCTCGCCTGCCGCAGAACGGGTCAATTAGGCTGGTGGGGTGCTCATCCTTGTTCGCCGCCGCCACGTGGACCTGCTCCGCGTGACGACCATGTCCTGTCGACGCTCCGGCTGAACCTCGCGCCACCCACCCTCAACGGCGACCCCTGCCCGGCCGCCACCACCTCCCGGCCCCGGAGCACCCGCCGCACCAGGCACAGCTCCGGCCGCCCCCGGTCGACCACCGGGACCAGCCGGGACGAGACCCAGCGGATGTCACACATGACGCAGCAGTACACGCCCATATCCGAGACCGGCACCGGCACCGGCTCCCCCTCGGCGGAAGCCCCCTCGGCGGACGCCCTCCCGGTGATCGACCTCTCGCTCGCCGACGGCAGCCCGGACGACCGCCGCCGCCTGCACGACGAGCTCCGCGCCGCGGCCACCGGCGTCGGGTTCTTCCAGCTGGTCGGCCACGGCGTCACCCCGGAGGAGACGGCCGCACTCGCGCAGGCCATGCGCGCCTTCTTCGCGCTCCCCGAGGCCGACCGGCTCGCCGTGAGCAACCTCAACTCCCCCCACTACCGGGGCTACACCCGCACCGGCGACGAGCGCACCGGCGGCAGCCAGGACTGGCGCGACCAGCTGGACATCGGCGCCGAGCTGCCCCCGCACGTCCCCGGCAGCGGCGAGCCCCCGTACTGGTGGCTGGAGGGGCCCAACCAGTGGCCCGAGGCCCTCCCCGAACTGCGCACCGCCGCGCTCGGCTGGATCGACCACCTCGGCGCGGTCGCCCGCCGCCTGCTGCACGAACTCCTCGCCGCGATCGGCGCCCGCCCCGACTTCTACGACGAGGCCTTCGCGGGCCACCCCCACCTGCGCCTCAAGCTGGTCCGCTACCCCGGCACCGCCCCGGACGGCGCCGGCCAGGGCGTCGGCGCCCACAAGGACTACGGCTTCATCACCCTGCTGCTGCAGGACACCGTCGGCGGCCTCCAGGTCGAGCGCGCGGACGGCACCTTCCTCGAGGTCCCGCCGCTCGACGGCGCCTTCGTCGTCAACCTCGGCGAGCTGCTGGAGGTGGCCACGGACGGTTACCTCAAGGCCACCAACCACCGCGTGGTGAGCCCGGTCGGCGCCCGCGAGCGCTTCTCGGTGCCGTTCTTCTACAACCCCCGCCTCGACGCCCACATCGAGCCGCTGGACTTCCCGCTCGCCCACCACGCCCCCGGCGCCACCGCCGACCCGGCCAACCCGCTCTTCGCCGACTTCGGCCTCAACGAGTGGAAGGGCTACACCAGGGCCCACCCCGAGGTCACCCGCCGCCACCACGCCGCCCTCGCCTGACCCCCGGTACCGCCGCAACCCCGACGCCCCTGCCCGACGCCCCTGCCCGAAGCCGGTCCCCCGGCGGACGGCAGGGGCGTCGGCGTCAGCGCCCCCACGCGTCCGCACGCGCCCGCACGCGGCCGCACTCCCGCACACCCCCGCCGCTCGCCTGCCGCCCGCCGCCCGCCGCCCGCATCGGTGGACCGGCCCGCCCACCACTGTCACACTGCTGCTGTCACAGCAGAAGTGTGCCAGCGCGGGAGGCGGCGGATGGGGGAGCACGGCGGGGTGGGCGGCGGAGTGCGGCTGACGGTGGACGAGCTGGCGGCGCGGGCCGGGGTGACGGTGCGGACGGTGCGGTTCTACGGGACGAAGGGGCTGCTGCCGCCGCCGGAGCTGGGGCCGCGGCGGGTGGGTCTGTACGGGGCGGCGCACCTGGACCGGCTGGAGCTGATCGAGGAGTTGCAGCGGCAGGGCCTGACGCTGGCCGCGATCGAGCGGTACCTGGCGCGGTTGCCGGAGGACAGTACGCCGCTGGACCTGGCGATCCACCGTGCGCTGGTGGCGTCGTGGACGCCGGAGACCCCGGAGGAGGTCACCCGGGCGCAGCTGGAGCGGCGAGCCGGGCGGGGTCTGACGGAGGGGCAGGTCGAGCGGCTCGCCGCGATGGGGGCGCTGGAGCGGACGCGGGATCCGGAGGTGTTCCGGGTGGATCCCGGGCTGCTGCCGCTGGGCGTGCGGATCCTGGACGTGCCGATCCCGCTGGAGACGCTGCTGGCCGCCCGGGCGGTGGTGCTGGAGCACAGCCGGGCGACGGCACGGGAGTTGCAGCGGCTGTTCCGCGAGACGGTGTGGAAGCCGTACCGGGAGAGCGAGCCCGCGCCCGCCGAGCTGGCCCGGATGCGGGCGCTGACGGACCACATCCAGCCGATGGTGGCGCAGGCGCTGGTCACGGCATTCCAGCGCTCGCTGCGGGAGGAACTGGGCGAGGAGCTGAGCCGGGAGTCGGACCAGGAATCGGGCCTGGAGTCGGGCCTGGAACCCGGGTGAGGCCGTACGGGCCACAGCCTCACCCAGGTCCGAGCAGGTCAGCAGATAGGTAGGCTGGTAGGCCGCCCGATCAGTCCGTGAAGGTCCGCCCCTCGGCCGCGACCCGCTCCAGCAGCGCCGGCGGCGCGAACCGCTCGCCGTACGCGGCGGCGAGTTCGCGGGCGCGGGCCGCGAAGCCGGCCGGGCCGCCCTCGTACCCGTTGATGTACTGGAACACGCCGCCCGTCCAGGCCGGGAAGCCGATGCCGAGGATCGAGCCGATGTTGGCGTCGGCGACCGAGGTCAGCACGCCCTCCTCCAGGCAGCGCACCGAGTCGAGCGCCTCGCTGAACAGCATCCGCTCCTTGAGGTCCTCGAACGGGACGTCCCCCGGGGCGTCCCCCGGAGCACCGGCCGGAGCACCGGAGAAGTGCTCCAGCAGCCCCGGCCAGAGCCGCCCGCGCCTGCCGTCCTCGCCGTACTCGTAGAAGCCCGCGCCGCCGCTGCGCCCCGGGCGGCCGAACTCGTCGACCATCCGGTCGACCACCGCGTCGGCCGGGTGCGGCGTCCAGCTGCCGCCGACGGCCTCCACCGAGCGCCGGTACTCGTCGCGGATCTTGCGCGGCAGGGTGAGGGTCAGCTCGTCCATCAGGGAGAGCACCTTGGCGGGGTAGCCGGCCTGGGCGGCGGCCTGCTCGATGCTGGACGGGTGGATGCCCTCGCCGACCATGGCGACGCCCTCGTTGAGGAACTGGCCGATCACCCGCGAGGTGAAGAAGCCGCGGGAGTCGTTCACCACGATCGGGGTGCGGTCGATCTGCCGGACCAGGTCGAAGGCGCGGGCCAGCGCCTCGTCGCCGGTGCGCGGGCCGCGGATGATCTCGACCAGGCGCATCTTGTCGACCGGCGAGAAGAAGTGCAGCCCGATGAAGTCGCCCTGGCGCTCGACGCCTTCGGCGAGCAGGCCGATCGGCAGGGTGGACGTGTTGGAGCAGAGCAGCGTGTCGGGGCCGACCACGCCCTCGATCTCCTGGAACACCTTGTGCTTGAGCTCGGTGTTCTCGAAGACCGCCTCGATCACCACGTCGCAGCCGGCCAGGTCGGCGGCCTCGGCGGTGGGGGTGATCCGGGCCAGCAGCTCGTCGCGGTCGGCCTCGGTGGAGCGCCCGCGCGCGACGGCCTTGTTCAACAGCCCCTCGGAGTAGGCCTTTCCGCGCTCGGCGGCCTCGATACCGACGTCCTTGAGCACGACCTCGATGCCGGCCTTGGCGCAGGCGTAGGCGATGCCCGCGCCCATCATCCCGGCGCCGAGCACCGCGACCTTGCGGACCGGCCGCTTCTCGACGCCCTTCGGGCGCCCGGCGCCGGAGTTGACCGCCTGCATGTCGAAGAAGAGCGCCTGGATCATGTTCTTGCTGGTCTGCCCGCAGGCCAGCTCGGTGAAGTAGCGGGCCTCGATCGTCATCGCGGTGTCGACGTCCACCTGGGCGCTCTCCACCGCGGCGGCCAGGACGTTGCGCGGGGCCGGGTAGGGCGCGCCGTTGAGCTGCTTGCGCAGGTTGGCCGGGAAGGCGGGCAGGTTGGCGGCGAAGGCCGGGGTGGCCGGGGTGCCGCCGGGGATCTTGTAGCCCTTGACGTCCCAGGGCTGGACGGCGGTCGGGTTGGCCTCGATCCAGGCCTTCGCGCGGGCGGTCAACTCCTCCGGGGTGTCGACCAGTTCGTGCACCAGTCCGTGCTCCAGCGCCTGCGCCGGGCGGTACTGGCGGCCCTGGAGGAGGAACTTCAGCAGGGCGTCGGTGATGCCGAACAGCCGGACCGTACGGACCACTCCGCCGCCGCCCGGCAGCAGGCCGAGGGTGACCTCGGGCAGGCCGATCCGGCTGGCCGGGGTGTCGAGCGCGATCCGGTGGTGGCAGGCGAGGGCGAGCTCCAGGCCGCCGCCGAGCGCACTGCCGTTGACGGCGGCGACGACCGGCTTGCCGAGGGTCTCCAGGGTGCGCAGCGCGCGCTTGATCCGCATCGACTTCTCGAAGACGGCCTCGGCGTCCTCGGGTCGGGCGGCGGAGAGCATCCGCAGGTCTCCCCCGGCGAAGAAGGTCTTCTTGCCGGAGGCGATCACCACGCCGCGCAGCGCGTCCGCGGCGGCCAGGGCGGCGAGCCGCCCGACGACGGTCTCGAAGTCGGCGGTGAAGGCCTCGTTCATGGTGTTGACGGACTGGGTGGGGTCGTCGAGGACGAGGGTGACCACGCCGTCCTGGTCCTGCTCCCAGCGGATGGTGGTGGTGTCGCTCATCAAGTTCTCCAGGTCTACCGGTCTGCAGAGGGAGGTACCACGCGCGGCGCGTCCCACGAAGGGAGGCGGCGGGCGACGCGTGGGCTCAGATGCGCTCGACGATGGTGGCGATGCCCATGCCGCCGCCCACGCAGAGGGTGATCAGGCCGTACCGCAGGTCGCGCCGCTCCAGTTCGTCGACCACGGTGCCGAGCAGCATCGCGCCGGTGGCGCCGAGCGGGTGGCCGAGCGCGATCGCGCCGCCGTTGACGTTCACCTGGTCGTGGCGGAAGCCGAGTTCGCGGATGAAGCGGAGGGCGACCGCGGCGAAGGCCTCGTTGATCTCGACCAGGTCGATGTCGGCGGCGGTGAGCCCGGCCTTGGCGAGCGCCTTGCGGGTGGCCGGGGCGGGGCCGGTGAGCATGATGGTCGGCTCGGAGCCGGAGACGGCGGCGGAGACGATCCGGGCGCGCGGGCGCAGCCCGTACCGCTCGCCGACCTCGCGGTTGCCGATGGCCACCAGCGCGGCGCCATCCACGATGCCGGAGGAGTTGCCCGCGTGGTGGACGTGGTCGATGGCCTCGACCCAGTGGTACTTCTGGAGGGCGACGGCGTCGAAGCCGCCGGCCTCGCCGATGCCGGCGAAGGAGGGCTTGAGGCCTGCCAGGGTCTCGACGGTGGTGCCGGGGCGGATGAACTCGTCGCGCTCCAGCACGACCAGGCCGTTGCGGTCGCGCACCGGGACGACCGAGCGGTCGAACAGGCCGTCCGCCTGGGCCTTGGCGGCGCGGGCCTGGGACTCGGCGGCGAAGGCGTCCACGTCGGTGCGGGAGAAGCCCTCGATGGTGGCGATGAGGTCGGCGCCGATGCCCTGCGGGGCGAAGTCGGTCTCGTACGCGGTCATCGGGTCGGCGAACCAGGCGCCGCCGTCGGAGGCCATCTTCACCCGGGACATCGACTCCACGCCGCCGGCCAGGACCAGGTCCTCCCAGCCGGAACGGACCTTGGCGGCGGCCAGGTTGACGGCTTCCAGGCCGGAGGCGCAGAAGCGGTTCTCCTGGACGCCGGCGACGGTGTCGGGCAGGCCGGCCGCGATGGCCGCGATCCGGGCGATGTCGGAGCCCTGGTCGCCGACCGGGCTGACCACGCCGAGCACGATGTCGTCGATCGCGGCCGGGTCCAACCCGGGGTAGCGGCCGCGCAGTTCGTGGATCAGGCCGACGACCAGATCGATCGGCTTGGTGCCGTGCAGCGAGCCGGTGGCCTTGCCCCGGCCGCGCGGGGTGCGGATCGCGTCGTAGACGTACGCTTCGGTGGTCACGGTGGGAACGCCTTTCAGCGGGTTTTCGGGGCGGGGGGGTGTTCGGAGCGGGGGCTCTGGGGGCTCGGAAGGACGGAGGCGCTCAGCCGAGGATGGAGCGGCCGACGATCTCCTTCATGATCTCGGTGGTACCGCCGTAGATGGTCTGGATGCGGCCGTCGGTGAACGCCCGGGCGACCGGGAACTCGCTCATGTAGCCGTAGCCGCCGTGCAGTTGGAGGCAGCGGTCGGCGGTGCGCTTCTGCAGTTCGGTGGCCCACCACTTGGCCATCGAGGCGTCCGCCGGGGTGAGCGCCCAGCGGTTGTGCTCGGTGATGCAGCGGTCCACGAAGGCGCGGGTGACGGCGCACTCGGTGGCCAGTTCGGCGATCTCGAAGCGAACGTGCTGGAGCCTGGCGAGCGGGCGGCCGAAGGCCTCGCGCTGCTTGACGTAGTCGGTGGTGATCTCGACCAGGTACTCGGCGCCGGCGATCGCCGCGGCGGCGATGGTGAGCCGCTCCTGGGCGAGGTTCTGCATCAGGTGGACGAAGCCGCCGTTGAGCTCGCCGATCAGGTTCTCCTTCGGCACCCGGACGTCCTCGAAGAACAACTCGGCGGTGTCCTGGGCCTTCTGGCCGATCTTGTCGAGGTTGCGGCCGCGCTCGAAACCGGGCGTGCCGCGCTCGACGGCCAGCAGGCTCAGCCCGTGCGCGCCGCCCTCGGGGGTGGTGCGGGCGACCACGACCACCAGGTCGGCGAGGATGCCGTTGGAGATGAAGGTCTTGGCGCCGTTGAGCAGGAAGTGGTCCCCCTGGTCGACCGCCTGGGTGCGGATGCCCTGGAGGTCGGAGCCGGTGCCGGGCTCGGTCATCGCGATCGCGGTGATCAGCTCGCCCGAGCAGAAGCCGGGCAGCCAGCGGCGCTTCTGCTCCTCGGTGGCGAGCGAGGTGAGGTACGGGCCGATGATGTCGTTGTGCAGGCCGATCGCCAGTCCGGACGCGCCGGCCCGGGCGAACTCCTCGGCCAGTACGGCGGCGTAGCGGAAGTCGGGGGTGCCGCCACCGCCGTACTCCTCGGGGACGGCCAGGCCGAGCAGGCCCTGGCGGCCGGCCGCGAGCCAGGCGGAGCGGTCGACGATGCCGGCCTTCTCCCAGCGGTCGTAGTGCGGCAGCACCTCCTTGGCCAGGAAGGCCCGCACGGTGGCCCGGAAGTCGTCGTGCTGCTCGGTGAAGATCTCGCGCTGCAACGCTACTCTCCTTGCTCTGCCGTGGAGTTGGGGAAGGTGCCGCCGGTCCCTGGGGCCGGTACGTCAGGGTCGAGGACGGGGACACCCCAGTCGCGGGCCACCTCGGCGGTGTCCGCGCCCGGCCGGGCCGGCGGGCGGCGCAGGGCGCCCGGGGTGGCGGAGAAGCGCGGGGCGGGGGCCGGCTGGGTGACGCCGTCCGCCTCGACGTACGTCCCGCGCGCCGACAGATGGGCGTCCGCCGATGCCTGACGCATCGTCAGAACCGGTTCCACGCAGGCGTCGGAGCCCGCGAAGACGGCCTCCCACTCGGCCCTGGTCCGGGTGGCGAAGCGGGCGGCGATCAGGGCGCGCAGTTCGGGCCAGCGGGCCGGGTCGTACTGGCCGGGCGCGTCCGGGCCCAGCTCCAGCAGCCGGGCGAACTCCGCGTAGAAGCGCGGCTCCAGCGCGCCGACGGCCAGGTGGCCGCCGTCGGCCGCCCGGTACACCGCGTAGAACGGCGCGCCGCCGTCCAGCAGGTTGACGCCCCGGCGGTCCTGCCAGTGGCCGGCCGCGAGCAGGCCCCACAGCATGGAGCCGAGGTGCGCCGCGCCGTCCACGATCGCGGCGTCGACCACCTGCCCGGCGCCGGTGGCGCGGGCGTGGTGCAGTCCGGCGAGCAGGCCGACGACCAGGTAGAGCGAGCCGCCCGCGTAGTCGCCCAGCAGGTTGGCCGGGATGCCGGGGGCCTCCTCGGCCCCGCCCGGCGCCGCCACCATCCCGAGCACCCCGGCGACCGCCGCGTACCCGAGGTCGTGCCCGGCCGTCGCCGCCCGGGGGCCGTGCTGCCCCCAGCCGGTCATCCGCCCGTACACCAGCGCCGGGTTGCGCGCCAGGCACGCCTCGGGGCCGACCCCGAGCCGCTCCGCGACGCCCGGCCGGTAGCCCTCGATCAGCAGGTCCGCCCGCTCGACCAGGTCCAGCACCCGCCCGGGGCCCTCCGGGGACTTCAGGTCGATCAGCACCGAACGCTTGTTGCGGTTGCTGAGGTCGTACGCCGGGTCCGTACCGAGCGGCGACGGCTCCGGCCGGTCCACCCGCACCACGTCCGCCCCGAGGTCCCCCAGCAGCATCGCCGCGAACGGCCCCGGCCCGATCCCGGCGAGCTCCACCACCCGCACACCCGCCAACGGCCCCCCGGCCTCCGGCGCCCTGCTCGCGTCACCCACTGGCTGCTGAACCCTTCCCGACGGGTTTGACAGTAAAGCTGTCACACTCGGGATGATAGGCAAGCGACCCGCCGGTAACAAGACCTCCACCCCCGCGCCGAGCCGCCAATTCCCCCTCGACCCAGGCCCGGTGAACCCGGCCACTCCCCGCGCCCACGGAATCACGGAGGGTGGGTCGGTGCACTGACGGAGGCTCCCTGTACGGTCGTCATGCCGCAGGGGAGCGGCCGCTTTGCCGATTGGGGAGGATTCCACGCGCATGGGTAACCCGAACTTCGTCACCGGACCGGTCGCACCGGCCAAGGACCCGATACCGGGCCCGGCGTCCACGTACGCGGCGAAGTCGCCGTACTCCAATCCGGCCCCGCCCAACGGTGTCAACCCCGTGCTGATCCCGCCCGCCCTCGGCACCACCCAGCTGGACACCCCGCACGAACTCAACGCCTCGGCCGGAATAGCGCGGCAGATCGCCACCGACCTCGACAGCGCCAACGGCAAGGCCGGCCCCGGCGCGCACAGCCTCACCGAGTACGCGAGCACCGCGTCGACCAAGATCCGGGGCTTCTCCTTCGGCGGTGCCCTCACCGGCAGCACCGAACGGTGGCTGCAGCAGTGCAAGACCCTGCACGACAAGCTCGGCAGCACCGCCGCGAACCTCGACAAGACCCAACGGTTCTACGGCGACAACGAGGCCAGGACCGCCGCCGACCTCGGCGCGACCCGCTAGCCAGGAGAGGGGAAAGCACAGATGGTGTCCTTCAAGGAACTGCACGAGGCCGACTTCTCCGGGGTCAGCGACGCCGCGGAGGCCTGGGCCGGCGTGGCCAAGGCCCTCACCGCTCTGGACGGCCGGGTCACCAAGGACCTCACCAGCACCGCCCAGCGGGCCGGCTGGAAGGGCGATGCCGCCGACGCGGCGACGACGGCCGTGCAGGGCATGGACGGCGACTTCAAGCAGGCCTCTGCCGTCGCCACCGCCCTCGCCGCGATCATGAAGACCGCCGCCGAGGACTTCACCGCCGCCCGGCGCGACCTCGACACGGCCATCCATGACGCGCAAACCGAGAACATGACCGTCTCCGCAGACGGCCAGGTCAACTGGACCCTGCCGAAGGAGGCTCGGAACGACACCGATGGCGAGAAGCTGGCCCAAGGACTGAGGGCCAAAGCGGAGGCCATCGCGGCCCGGTTGACGAAGGCCGTCGAGAAGGCCGCCGCCGCAGACCAACGGGCAAGCGTCGCACTCCAGGGCGACATCGGTACCAGCACCACGTCCTTCAACCCCACCCCCTACGGTGGCGGCCCGGTCGCCGACGCCAACCGGGCCAAGGACCTCATGGCCAAGGCCGGCAGCCTCTCCGACGACCAGCTCAAGCAGCTGCAGGCCCTCATGGCCGCCAACGCGGAGAACAAGGACTTCTCCACCACCCTGCTCAACGGCCTCAACTACGGCGGAAAGACCGGCCCCGACGCCCTGCTGGAGTACAGCAGGGTCTATGACGGCCTCGCCCACGGCAACCACAACGCCGCGGGCTACCAGGACGTCTACAAGAACCTGTCCGTCGCGCTGGCCAGCGCCACCCGCGACGGCGGAATGGGCAAGGCCTGGGAGGTCGGGCTGCTGGCCGCCGCCCGCCGCACCGGGGGGTCCGCGGCGGGATACAACGACAACTACCCGGCGCTGACGGCGCTGCTCAACGCCAAGGGCAGCTTCGACAAGGGTTTCCTGACCAAGGTAGGCACCGACCTGGTCGACTACGAGCGCGGCAGCAAGCTCAAGGGCGCGGACTTGTGGGGCCCGGACTGGAGCAACGCCACTGGCCACCAGGGCGATCCGATGCGGGACCTCATGCAGGCCATGAGCCGCAACCCCGAGGCCTCGAAGGACTTCCTCGACCCCGCAGCCAACAAGAACCTCGACTACCTGCTCAAAGCCCGCCAGTGGCCCAACCAGGGCTACGAGCACAACCAGTTGGACCCGGTCGCACGCAACAACTCCCGCGGCGCGTTCGGCGACGCCTTGGAGGCCGCAACCACCGGTCGTGATCCGAACGGCAACCAGCCGCCCGTCCGCCCGCACGACGCGGCGATGGCGCGCATCATGTCCGACACGATCACCCACTTCGGGGGCGACTCCGCCGGGCATGTGACCGAGCTCCCGGTCGGACTGCGCCGACCGTTCGGCAACATGATCGCCGACTACGCGGCCGACACGTACGAGATCATCGGCAAGGAGGTCAACGGGCACTCCGAGACCAGCGGATTGGTCATCGACCGAGATCGTCTCATCCGGGTCATCCGAGGAGTGTCCGATGACCCTGAGGCGTTCAGGGCGATCCACTACGCCGAGAGCCAGGAAATGGCCCGGCGGCTCGACGCCTACCCCGCTGACACCTTCAGGATGGATCAAACCGGGCACCCCAACCCCGGTATCGAGGGCTATGTGCGAGAGGCCGGCCAGGTCCTGGGGGCGCTCAGTGGCACGCAGTCGGACGTCATGACCCGTCACCATGACGACGTGGTGTTCCAGAACAACTGGCAAGCGAAGATGAACTACCACCTCATCGGCACGCCCCTGACTCCCGTACCGGTTGTGGGTGACTTCGTCCAGCGCATGGTCGATGTCGGTACGTCGGAATGGGCGAACGGGCTCAACAGCAAGCAGGACCAGGAGACACAGGCAGACCTGTCCAAGATGTTCAATTCCGGAGAGAACCAGCTGAAGCAGATGATCGTCGCAAAGGCCGAAGAGGCCGGTCTCACCAACGCGGAGATCGCTTCGACTGCCGGTGTGCCCCAGAAGCTCCTGCACGATGTGTCCGATAGCTACGGGACAGGCGTCAACCAGACGTACCGCAATGCGCTGGGTGGACGCTGAGATGAAGAAGACTCAGCACGCCGCCGATCAGCCCGGCGACGAGAACACCGTCAGCGAGCGCCTGGACGCGGCGCTCGACCGGCGGGGGTTCACGACCCGGCCGCTGCGGGTACGGGCGGCGGTCGCCGTGGTGGCGGTGACGGCGGTCGTGGCCGGGGCCGGGGTGTTCCTCGCGGACAACCTGACCAATGCCTTCGGACCGGACAGCGTGTGCGACGGTACCGTGAGCGCGGATTTGCTGAACGACGTACTCGGGCCGGGCAAGGTCAGCGATCAGGCGTTCGGCGACGGGCACTTGCGCAGCGGATCCGCCTTCTGCATGGCGAAGGTGAGTTCCGGGGTCTTCGGCAACGAACGGTCAGTCACCGTGGAGCTGCGCAAGAACAGCGACCTCTCCGTCGTCGCGAACGACTCGGAGGCCCGGCTATTCGCCGCTTCGGCCAACGGTGGAGCGTCCGGCGCGGCCTTCGACCACCGGGCCTGGGCACTGCTTCCCGAGGCGTGCGGCAGTGGGCAGCGGGTCACCGTCAGAGCGGACCGCGGTGAACGGCCCGGGGCCGAGAAGCTCGCCGCACTCGCCGCGTCGACGGCCGACCGCATCGCGTCACAACAGGGGTGCGGCACGTCGCCCACGCCCGCGCCGCACCAACTCTCCGATGCCGGAAAGGACCGCGACCTCGACCGCAGCACCGTCTGCGGTCTGCCCGGGCTCACCATGCCCACCACCCCCGGCGGCCCGGCCTTCCGGGAGACCGTGACCACCGCGACCGACCCGCTGTGGGCCTGTCTCATCCACTCGGACGCGAACCCGAGGTCCTCGATCACCTTCACTGTCGGCACCGAGCCCCGCCTCCTGACCGCGACAACCCCGAAGGACGAACCGGGGATCGGCCGAGCTCGCTGGGTGAAGCCCGACGAGATGACGACGACTTGCCAGGGCCGGCCGACCTACTTCCGGATGGAAGTCAACGGCTTCCGGGACCTCGTACCGGACAGCGATTCCGCCTGGAAGCAGTTCCTCACCGCCGGTGCCAAGGCGATCGGCTGCGAGCCGATCCTCTGACCTCTCTGCGGGCGGCCGGTTCCCAACCGGCCGCCCGCACCGATCCAGTCGGCCGAGCAACACACAGGGGACAGCACATCGTGGACAACAAGGACGACGACAGGCCTGACGGCTCCACCGCAGGCCTGGCCGGGCGCGTCGATGCGGCGCCCGGCCAACGGAGGTTCACCACCCGGCCGCTGCGGGTGCAGGCGTTGGTTGCCGTGACGGGGGTGGTGGCGGTCACGGCCGGGGCGGGATTTTTTCTGGCGGACAACCTGACCAATATGTCCGGGCCGGACGTCGTGTGCGACGGCGCGGTGAGCGCGGACGAAGTGAACGACGCGCTCGGGTGGGGCAAGGTCAGCGCCACGATGTACGGCGACGGGAAGCTGGACACCCCCGGCGCGTCCTGTGCGGCGATGGTGAGCAACGGGATCTTCGGCAACGACCGGTTCGCCGTCATCGAGCTCCCCAAGGCCGGAGACCTCGCCAGGTTCAAGTACGACGCGGAGTCCCAGCTGTTCGCCGCCTCGGCGAACGGAGGCGCGGCCGGCGCCGTGCACAAGTCGTCGTACGCCTTCGCGCTGCTCCCGAAGGACTGCGCCAACGGGCAGCGGGCCACCGTCAAGTCCCGGTCCTCCGACGCCCGGAAGCTCGCCGGGCTCGCGACCGCGGTGGCCAAGCGCGTCGCGGCACAACAGGGTTGCGGCGGGGCGCCGCTCCCCGCACCGCGCGAGCTCACCCCGGCGGGTACGGACCGCCCCCTCAACCGCGACGCCGTCTGCGGCCTGCCGGGGCTGACGATGCCCGACACTCCCGGTGGCCCCGTCTATCAGGAGACCGTGACCAACGCGACCGATCCGCTGTGGGCCTGCAGGATCCACTCGGACGCGGACCTCAGGTCCGCGATCACCTTCTCCATCGGCACCGATCCGCGCCTCGTCCAGCCGTGGACCCTCGACCCCGGTCCGGCCTTCGGCCGAGCCCACTGGGTCGGGCAACACGAAGTCATGGCGACATGCCAGGGACGGCCCACCCGCTTCCGGTTCGAAGTGGACGGTTTCCGGGACCTCATCGGCAAGACGACCTGGGAACAGTTCCTCACCGCCGGTGCCAAGGCGATCGGTTGTGAGCCGATCCTGTGACGCCTCCCCTCCTGCGGGCGGCCGGTTGATGACCGGCCGCCCTCAGGAGCACGCCTGAATCCGACCGACCGAGCAGCAACCGGGGAACGACACACCATGGAAGACAAGAACGGCTCCGCCAACGGCCCGGTCGGGCGGATGGACGCGGCGCTCGACCGGCGGGGGTTCACCACGCGGGGGCTGCGGGTGCGGGCCGGGGTCACGGTAGTGGCGGCGGTCGGGCTGGTGGCCGGGCTGGGGGTCGCCGGGTGGGCGCTGCTGGCGGACGACATGACCAACAGGTTCGGGCCGGACAGCGTGTGCGACGAGGTGGTGAGCTCACGGGCGGTGAACGAAGCGCTCGGGTCGGGCAAGGTCAGCGCGGAGCCGTACGAGGGGAACGTCAGCCGCGGCACGGCGGTCTGCACCGTGCAGGTGGCCGGCGGGATGTTCGGCGACGACCGGAACATCCGGGTGTCCCTCGGCGAGAGCAAGGACGTGTTCCACCTCCCGATCCCTCCCGGCGCCCGGACGTTCGCCGCCTCGGCGAACGGTGGCGCGGTCGGCGCCGTCCGTGGCGACGAGGCGTGGGCACTGCTCCCCGAGGGCTGCCCCAACGGGCTCTGGGCCAGGGTCACCGCGTACTCCGGGAAGGATCCCGACCCGCTGAAGCTCGCCCGGCTCGCCGTGTCGGCGGCCGACCGCATCGCGGACCAGCGCGGCTGCGGCAAGGCGCCGCTGCCCGTCCTGCACGAGCTGGCCCCGGCCGCCACCGAGCGGGAGCTCGACGGCGAGGCGGTCTGCGGCCTGCCGGGGGTCTCCGTCCAGCGCTCGCCCGACAAGCGCTACAGGGAGGCCGTGACCGTGGGATCCGATCCCTTGTGGAGCTGCGAGATCACGCCTGAGGATGCGCACGGGAGCACCTCTTCCCTCGTCATCGCCACCGAGTCCCGGCTCCGGCCGGAGGCCACCGAGCGGGACACCAGGCCGGCGTTCGGCCGTGCCCGCTGGGTGGGGTCCCTCCCCCGGGACGAGATCGTGGTGACCTGCCACGGTCGCCCCGTCTACTTCCGGATCGGCACGATCAGGCACCTGGGGCACCTGTTCTCCACCTCCGACGAGGCCTGGAAGCAGTTCCTCACCGCCGGCGGCCAGGCGATCGGGTGTGAGCCGATCCTGTAGCGGGCGGAAAATGGGCGGGCGGGTGTCGGGGTAATGGTCTATCTTGCGATTGACCTATTACGTGAGACACGGGGGAGCACCATGAGCACCACCACCACCGACCGTACCGACCACACCGCCCGCAGCGTCGTCGCCGTCTCCGAGCGGCTGGTGCTGACGCGGCCGCGGGAGGGGGACGTGGAGGCGGTGTTCGCGATCCACGGGGATCCGGAGACCAACCGGTACAACCCGCACGGGCCGCAGCGGGAGCTCGTCCAGGCGCGGGAGATGCTGGACGGGTTCGTCGCCGACTGGGTGCGGGACGGGGTGGGGTACTGCGCCGTCGCCACCCGGGAGGACCCGGGGACGGTGATCGGGTTCGCCGGGCTCTACCTGCACACCCTGGACGGGGAGCGGGTGTTCAACCTCTACTACCGGTTCCGGCCGTCCGCCTGGGGCCTCGGGTACGCGGCGGAGGCGGCCCGGGCGGCGATGGCGGAGGCGCTGCCGCGCCACCCCGGGGTCCCGGTGGTCGCCCTGATCCATGCGGACAACCTGCCCTCGCGCCGGCTCGCCGAGCGGCTCGGGCTGGTCGCCGACCCGGACGGCCGCACCGACGAGGAGGACCGGGTGATCCACCGGATGCCCTGAGGCCCGGAGGAGCCCCTGTCGGCCCGAGATCCCCCGCCAGGGGGAGCGGGATCGCGCCCCGGGCGGAGGCCCCGGCGCCCGGCCCGGCGGGACCGTGAGGGTATGAGGATCAACGAGCACATGGTGCGGGCCGGGGCGGCGTGGACGGCGGTGGCGGCGACCGGGCCGTACCTGACGCTGAAGCTGCTGTGGCTGACCGGGCATCCGGTGGGGGCGGGCGATCCCGGCGAGATGGACCGGCTGTGGCTGGTGAACCTGCTGACCTTCGGCATGGACGCGATCGCCGTGGCCCTGGCGCTGGCGTTCGTCCGGCCGTGGGGACGGCGGGCGCCGGCCGGGCTGGTGGCGTTCCCGATGTGGGTGGCGACCGGTCTGCTCGGCACGATCCTGGTCGCGCTGCCGCTGTACCTGCTGAGCCTCCTGGTCCTGGGGCCGGAGAGCGCCGACCCGGACGACAAGGGCCTCGGCGGCTGGGTCTTCCCCGTGGTGTACGGCGGCTTCGCCGTCCAGGGCCTCGCACTGATCACCGCCTTCGTGCTGTACGCCCGCCGGCGCTGGGCCGGGCTGCTGCGGGAGCGGATCGGCGACCTGCCCGACTCCCCCACCCTGACCGTGCAGCGCGTCCTCGCCTGCGTCGCCGCGCTGCTCGCCGCGGGTGTCGCGGCGGCCCGGGTCTACTGGGCGTTCGGCGGCACCGCCGGAGTGCCGCAGGACCTGGTGGACGGCCGGTCCCGGGGCGTGGCGGTGATGAACGGGGTGACCGCGGTGATGGCGGTGGCCGCGGCGGTGGCGCTGCTGGTCCTGGTCTTCCGGGTCGGTCCGGGGCGCCGGCTGCTCGGGCCGCTGCTGGTGGTCTGGACGGCGGCCGGTTCGCTGTTCGGCTGGGGCGCCTGGCAGTTGGTGGCCTTCGGGGCGACGACGACCCGGGTGACCGAGCTGCGGACGGCCGTCCCCGGGCTGACGCCCCTGGTCCAGGGCGCCCAGGTGGTGGCCGCGGTGCTGGTCCTGGCGGTCGGGGCGGTCGCGCTCACCGAACGCGGCGCCCTCCGGCGCACCGCTGCCGTAGAGTCGCGCGGGTGATCACGGGGGTGGGCATGCGACTGCGGCGTACGGGAGAGGTGGGCGTCCGCCTGCGGCGTGCGGCGGGGGCGGCGGTCGGCCGGCGGGCCCGGCTGCGCTGGGTGCACCTGGTGCTGGGCGGCGCGCTGCTGATGCCGTACTGGATGCTGTCGGTGGTGCTGTACGGGGCGCTCAACCCGAACCAGCCGCCCGGACGCCAACTGCTGCTGTACGTCCTGTCGTTGCTCACCTCGCTGCCGATGGCCGCCGTCACCGCGCTGGTGCCGATGGTGCGGGGGCTGGAGGGCGCGGCGGCGCGGGCGCTGTGCTCGGCGGCCCGGCCGGAGGAGCTGGCCACCGGGCCGGCCCGCTCCTGGGGCGCCCGGTGGCGCACCGCGCTCTGGTACGTGCTGCACGTCCTGTTCGGCGGGGTGGTCGCCGGGATGACGCTGGCGGGCACCCCGTTCGCGGTGGTGCTGGTCTGCGGCTTCGCGGGGACCAGGGAGTTCGTCCGGATGTGGGAGCGGCACTTCCCCGGCTGGCTGGTCACCGGCCCGGCCCTCGGCCTCGGCGTTCTGCTGCTGATCGTCGGCACCAACGCCGTCTGCGGCGCGCTGCTCGCCCGCTGGGCGCCCGCCCTGCTCGGCCCGACCCCGGAGGAGCGGGTGGCCGCCGCCGAGCGCCGGGCCACCGTGCTCGCCCAGCGCAACCGGCTGGCCCGCGAGCTGCACGACTCGGTCGGCCACGCGCTCAGCGCCGTCGGCATCCAGGCCTCGGCCGCCGCCCGGGTGCTGCGCAGCAACCCGGACTTCGCCGCCGAGGCGCTCGCGGCGATCGAGGAGACCGCCCGGGCGGCCGTCGCCGAACTCGACGCCGTACTGGGGCTGTTGCGCGAGGAGGACCCGGAGGCCGCCGGACCCGCCGGGCCGACCCTCGCCGGGCTGGACGACCTGCTGCGCCAGCTCGGCCGCGCCGGGGTGGCGGTGGACGCCGAGCTGGCGCCCGGGCTGGCCGGCCTGCCCGAGCCGGTCTCCCGCGAGGCGTACCGGATCGTGCAGGAGGGCCTGACCAACGTGCTGCGCCACGCCGGGCCCGCCCCGGCCGGGCTGCGGGTCCGGCTCGCCGACGGCCGGCTGGAGATCGACCTGACCAATCCGCTCGGCCCCGCCCGGCCGAGCCGCCCCGGCGGCGGGCGCGGGCTTCGCGGGATCGGCGAGCGGGCGGCGGCCCTGCACGGCGGCAGCACGGCGGGGCCGGACGGGGACGGAACGACGTGGCGGCTGGCCGTCTGGCTGCCGGTGGGAGGGACGACGTGAACGAGGACATGAACGAGATGGGGTACGACGCCGTGGACGAGGGTGCACGGCAGGGCGCCGACGGCATCCGGGTGGTGATCGCGGACGACGAGCGGCTGGTCCGCCTGGGCCTGCGGGTGGTGATCGACAGCGAACCGGACCTCACCGTGGTCGGCGAGGCCGCCGACGGGGCCGAGGTCGTCCCGCTGGTGCGCGAACTGCGCCCGGACGTGGTGCTGATGGACGTCCGGATGCCCGGCATCGACGGCATCCGGGCCACCGAACAGCTGGTCAACGGGATGGCCCCGCCGCCGCGCATCCTGGTGGTCACCACCTTCGAGCACGACGACCACGTGTACGACGCGCTGCGCGCGGGCGCCGCCGGGTTCCTGCTGAAGCGGGCCCGGGCGGAGGAGATGGTGCAGGCGGTGCGGCTGGTCGCGCGCGGCGACTCGCTGCTGTTCCCGGCGGCCGTCCGCGACCTCGCGCTGCGCCACGGCGCGGACCGGCGCCGGGAGGCCGGGTCGGGCGACCGGGGGCCGATCGGGCGGCTGACCGAGCGGGAGGGGCAGGTGCTGCGGCTGATGGCCACCGGGCTCAACAACGGCGAGATCGCGCGGCAGCTGGTGGTGAGCCAGGAGACGGTGAAGACGCACGTCGGCAGCGTGCTGGCCAAGCTGGGCGCGCGGGACCGCACCCAGGCGGTCATCGCGGCGTACGAGTCGGGCTTCGTGCTGCCGGGCTGACGTCCGCTCAGGATCCACCGCGACCATCACCCGTGCCCCCGGCACGCCCGAGCACCTCGAACGTGGATTCCATCCGATCGGTACCAGCGAGTAGAGTGCGGGTTTCCCCCTCGACGTCCGATACCTCCCGTATCGCCTGGAACGAACTGGTGGCCGCATGACAGTCCGGACCCGACCCGCGCTCTGGTGGCGCATGGGCATCGTGCTCTCGGCGGGCCTCGGCCTGACCCTCGGGACCGCGCCGCTGGTCTACTTCACCGTGCAGAGCAACGTGATCGTGTTCGGCTACTTCATCAGCGCGGTGTACTGGATGCTCAAGCGCGGCACCGTGGACGCGCCCGCGCCCCGGCTGCGCGGCGCCGCCACGCTGTACATCCTGATCACCGGGCTGGTCTCGCACATCCTGCTCGAACACGGCGCCAACCCGCTGCCCGGACTGGTCAGCGGGCCGGACAAGCTGGCGCACTGGTCGTCGTTCTTCCTGCACTACGTGACGCCGGTGATGGTGATCGCCGACTGGCTGGTGCTCAAACCGCGCAACGCCTCGGCCTGGAAGGACATCCCGCTCTGGCTGGGCTTCCCGCTCGGCTACGCGGCGATCGTGCTCACCCGCAACGCGCTGTTCGACGACTACCCGATGCCCTACCCGTACTTCTTCTTCGACCCGACCACCAAGGGCTACGGCTACGTCTGGGGCCAGATAGCCCTGCTGACCGTCGAGTTCGTGGCGCTCGCCGCACTCGTCGTCGGGCTGGACCGGCTCGGGACGCGGATCGCGGGAAGGCTGCGGTCGACGCCGCAGGCATAGCCCCGGGAGTTCACGCTCCCCCGTCGCTCACGCGGCGGGCGCGTCCTCGGGGAACGCGGCGTCGAACTCGGCCCGGTGCGCCTTCCAGAACGCCACCGCGTGGTCCACGAAGACCCGGCGCTGCTGCTCGCGCACGCTCAGGTCGTGGACGTAGGCCTTCACGGTCTTGCCGTCCGCGGCGGCGGCCTCGCGGATCGCGGCGAGCTCGTGCTCCGTGTACTCGATGGTGAGCGCAGGCATGCCGCCGATGGTACTGGAGCGACGGGTAGTTGGGGCCGCGGACGGCGGTTTTTCACCCGCAGTCAAAACGGTCGCTGTCGAGACCGCCGAGGACCATTGCGCCCGGCTCCGGGTCGGCCCGGAGAAGGAAGCCGGTGCGCCCGGAGGAGGAAGCGGGTGCGGCTCGTCGGATGACGCCCGGGCGGTGGGGCCGGCCGTAGCGTCGACGGGGAGCGGTGGCGGAGGGGTTCCGCGGGGGAGACCGGGGTTTCGGCGGAGGCCGGAGATGACACGCAGGTCAGGAATGGCACGCAGGTCAGGGATGACGCGCACGGCGGGAACGGCGCGCAGGACGGGAACAGGACGCACGACGGGAACGGCGCGCAGCAGGACCGGAAGCGGCGTCGGCAGGACCGCGGCCGCGGCGGTGGCCCTCGCGACGGCGGTGGGGCTGGCGGCACCGGGGGCGGCCGCGGCGCAGGAAGGGCGGGGGAACCCGCTGGAGGGGGTCTGGCGGACGGAGGGCTACGGCCTGCTGATCGCGGTCTCCGGGGGCCGGGTCACCACCTACGACGTGACCGCGCACAGCTGCCTGCCCGGGTGGGTCACCGGGACGCAGGCCTCGGCGCCCGGCCCGGACGGCACCACCCGCTACACCGTGGGCAACCTCGCCATGACGCTCACCCCCAAGGGCCGGAACCGGGCCGTGGAACGCGAGGAGAGCGGGGTCGGCACCAAGTCGCTCACCCGCCTGGACGCCCTGCCGCCGCTGTGCGCGCGGCCTGCTCCCAACGACCCGCTCGCGGTCTTCGACCGGTTCTGGGAGGACTTCGAGGAGAACTACCCGTTCTTCGCCGCCAAGGGCATCGACTGGCACGCCGTCCGGGACGAGAAGCGGCCCACGATCACCCCGGCGACGACCGCCGACCGGCTGCAGGACGTCTTCACGGACATGCTCGGCCCGCTCGGCGACGCGCACACCGGGCTGGCCCGGGTGGTCGACGGGCACGCCAAGGAGGTCTTCGGCGGGCAGCGGCCGGATTCGACGGTGCAGACCCCGGAGCTGACCGCGCGGGCCCTGCAGGCCTCGGCCGCCCAGCTCACCGGCCCGGAGCAGCAGTTCGCCGGCGGCCGGCTCGGCGTGGGCCGGCTCCCGGACGGCCTCGGCTACCTCCGGGTGAGCAGCTTCGACGGCTACACCGACGGCGACTTCCGGAGCCAGGTCGACGAGCTGGACCGGGCGCTGGACGCCGTGCTGGCCGGCCCGGACCGGCCCACCGGCCTGGTCGTCGACGTGCGGCTGAACGGCGGCGGCTCGGACGCGCTCGGGCTGCACATCGCCGCCCGGCTCACCGACCGCCCGTACGTCGCCTACCGGAAGGTGGCGCGCAACGACCCGGCCGACCCGACGAAGTTCACCCGGCCCGAACCGATCACCGTACGGCCGTCGGCGGGCGGGCACTTCACCGGGCCGGTGGCGGTGCTCACCTCCTCGATCTCCACCAGCGCCGCGGAGACCTTCACCCAGGCCATGACGGGCCGCTCCCCGCGGGTGCTCCGGGTCGGCGAGAACACCCAGGGCGTCTTCTCCGACATCATGATCAAGTCGCTCTCGCCGGAGTTCATGGCCGTCCTGCCGAACGAGAAGTACCTGACCAGGAACGGCAGTACCTTCGACGGCCCGGGCATCCCGCCGAACGTCCGCACACCGGTGTTCACCCCGGACGAGCTGGCCGCGCTCAGGGACTCGGCCCTGAGCACGGCCCGCCGGATGCTCACCGAGGACGCCCAAGGCAACCAGAGCAGCCAGGGCGACCAGGGGAACGCCGAGAACGACCAGGAGCAGTAACGGCAGGAGCAGCAGTAGGCGCTACATCGGCTCCACCGTCCGCAGTTCGCCGTCCAGCTCCAGCCACCGGGTGAGGCCCAGGCCGCGCAGGAACGGCAGGTCGTGGCTGGCCACGATCAGCGCGCCCCGGTACGCGGACAGCGCCTGGGTGAGCTGGCGGACGCTGGCGAGGTCCAGGTTGTTGGTCGGCTCGTCGAGCAGCAGCAACTGCGGCGGCGGGTCGGCCAGCAGCAGGGCGGCCAGCGTCGCCCGGAACCGCTCGCCGCCGGAGAGGGTGGCGGCGGGCTGGTCGGCCCGGGCGCCGCGGAACAGGAAGCGGGCGAGCCGGGCGCGGACCGCGTTGTCCCCGGCGGTGGGGGCGAACAGCTTGACGTTCTCCACGACGGAGCGCTCCTCGTCCAGCAGGTCGAGCCGCTGCGGGAGGTGCCGCAGCGGCACCGGGGTGATGACCTCCCCCGCCGGCGGGGCGAGTTCGCCCGCGATGGTGCGCAGCAGCGTCGTCTTGCCGGCGCCGTTGCGGCCGACCAGGGCGATCCGCTCGGGCCCGCGCAGGTCGAGGTCGGCGGTGGTGCCGTGGGGCAGCCGGACCTTGTCCAGGGTGAGCACGGTGCGCCCGGCCGGGACGGCGGTGCGCGGCAGGTCGATCCGGATCTCGGCGTCGTCCCGGACAGCCTCCTCGGCCGCGTCGAGCCGGGCCTTGGCCTCCTCCAGGCGCTCGGTGTGCATGCCCTGGAGCCGGCCGGCCGTCTCCTGGCCCTTGCGCTTGAGCATCCCGGCGAAGATGTGCGGGTCGTTGCGGGTGACCGAGCGCTTCTTGCCGTACGCGGCGCTGCGGTCCAGCCGGATGCGGGCCTCGGCCAGGTCCCGCTTCTGGCGCCGGACGTCGGCCTCGGCGTTGCGCAGCAGCCGCTCGGCCGTCTCCTGCTGGGCCGCGAGGGTGCGTTCGTACTCCTCGAAGTTGCCGCCGTACCAGGTGACTTCGCCGTCCCGGAGGTCGGCGATCTGGTCGACGTGCCGGAGCAGCTCGCGGTCGTGGCTGACGATCAGCATCACGCCGTTCCAGCCGGCCACCGTCTCGTAGAGCCGCTCGCGGGCGGCCCGGTCGAGGTTGTTGGTGGGCTCGTCGAGCAGCAGGACGTCGGGGCGGGCCAGCAGCAGGGCGGCCAGCCGCAGCAGCACGGCCTCGCCGCCGGAGAGTTCGCCGGTGGTCCGGTCGAGGCCGAGGCGGTGCAGGCCGAGCCGGTCGAGGGTGGCGCGGGCGCGCTCCTCGACGTCCCAGTCGTCGCCGACCGCGTCGAAGTGGCGCTGGCCGGTGTCGCCGGACTCGATGGCGTGCAGGGCCTCGCGGGCGGCGCGGATGCCGAGCGCCTCGTCCACCCGCAGGGTGGTGTCGAGCGTCAACCCCTGTGGCAGGTAGCCGAGTTCGCCGTCGATTCGGACGGTGCCGCCGGTCGGGGTGAGCTCGCCCGCGATCAGCCGCAGCAGGGTGGACTTGCCCGCGCCGTTGAGCCCGATCAGGCCGGTGCGGCCGGGGCCGACGGCGAGCTGGAAGCCGTCCAGGACGGGCTTGCCGTCGGGCCACTCGAACGAGAGCTCGGTGCAGAGGACGGCGGTGGTGGTGGGGTGGTGTGCCATACAGGCCTCCCGGGGTGGTTGCCGAAGGGGTGGTGAGCAACACGGGGAGACACCGCGGGTGCGGAAACCGGGCACGGCCGGGGGAACGAAGGGGTGGCGTCACGCAGAGGAGTGCCACGGGCCGTGACTGAGGTCGCACACTCGCGCACCGCGCGACGGCAGCAGGGCCTGCGCGGCGGGGGCGGTGTCCCGGGACCTCAGTAGAGCAACGGCCTTCTCCTTGTCTGGCTGATGACCCGGACCACGCTAGGCAGCCCGCCCGGGGCGTGCAACCGATTTACCGGCCGCCGGGCCCGCCGCGACCACCGCGCGACCCGCCGGGCGCACCCCCGGGACCGCTCCTCGACGGCCCCCGGTGCCGATCCCGTGCCCATCCGGTGACGGCCCCGTCCCGGTCCGGTGCGGAATTCGGGAGTCCCCCGGACGCATGGCAGACTCCTCACCTGCCATGCCTGCGGCCGAGTGGGGCCGCACCCGGGGAACGGGCCGCATGGCGGTAGTCAACAGGGGGATTTGAACTCATGTCACCGATATCCCGGCCGGGCCGTGCCGTCCTGGGCGCCTCCGTCGTCGCGCTGACCATGGTGGTCGCCACCGCGTGCGGCCCCGACAACGCCGACCCGGCCGTGACCGCGGCTCCCGGCGTCACGGCCGGCGCTTCCGGTACGCCGGGCGCGGCTCCGATCAAGCTTCCGACGCTCGAAGAGCTGAAGACCTGGAAGCTGGAGGACTGGGACAAGTGGGCCCAGGCCAACGTGATCACCCCGGCGGTCAAGGGCTACTGGACCCTGCAGAAGCTGCTGGACGCCAAGCCGAAGCCGCTGCCGCAGCCCGCCCCGGAGGGGACCCAGCCGCCCGCGCAGCCCACCGGCGCCGCGCCGGCCACCAGCGCGCCGGCCACCGCCGCGCCCACGGCCCAGCCCACCGCGGCCCAGCCCGGCGGTGGCGGCGGCGCGGACCAGCTGCCCGCGATGGTCCCGGCCAAGCCCGTGGCGCACCCGTTCCCGAAGAACACGCACGTCAACGGCAAGATCTTCTTCAAGGACGGCAACGAGGACTACGTGTGCTCCGGCACCGTCGTCTCCGACCCGGCCAACCCCGGCAAGAGCAACCTGGTGTGGACCGCCAGCCACTGCCTGCACGGCGGCAAGGGCAACAAGTACTACACCGACATCACCTTCGCCCCGGCCTTCAACAGCAACGGCGTGCTGAGCAACGGCAACAAGCAGGCCAAGCTGGAGGACGCCGAGCCGTACGGCGAGTGGACCGCCACCTCCGGCATGGTCTCGCCGCAGTGGGCCGCGGAGGCCGACCCGGAGAAGGGCGGCCCGTGGAGCCAGTACGACTTCGGCATCGTGAAGGTCGCCAACCCCAGCCCGGGCGGCAAGTCGCTGGAGGAGACCGTCGGCGGCTCCGTCCCGCTCTGGTTCAACGCCCCGCGTGACCAGGTCGGCGCCGTCAGCAACTACGGCTTCCCGGAGGGCAAGCCCTTCGACGGCGTGGAGCTGGAGCACTGCGACGGCGGCAAGCCGTCCAAGAAGACCGGCGACCCGAGCCGCCCGGCGATGCTGCTGATCGGCTGCAACATGACCGGCGGCAGCAGCGGCGGCGGCTGGTACGCGACCAAGGACGGCAAGCCCGCCCTGGTCAGCGACACCTCCATCGGCAACGGCGCGAACACCTACGAGGCCGGTCCGTACCTGGAGGACGTGGCCCAGCACATGTTCGAGTACTTCTCGAAGAAGGCCAAGTGAAGAAGGCCGAGTGACCCGCTCCGACGAAGGCCGAGTGGTCTTCCGAGCGGCGCGGTGACCCGCTGAGCGGTGATCCGG